>CAZCPP010000078.1:0-14832 GCA_964500655.1 uncultured Anaerolineaceae bacterium
AGTTTTCTTTTACTTTCAACCTTCATCTCTCAATGGTAATGTACGGTAGAAAAATAAATATATGAAATTTATAAACCGGGGAGATAGTTTTCCAATATTTTCATGAAATCTGGGTCGATACCATTACCACCAATGAAATGAGGAGCAAGTGCCAGTCCGCCAATTGCATAAGCCAGTGAAAACGCAGCACCCCCGATAGCGAATATACCACCTAATGCCAAGCCGCCGGCGGCAGCCAGCAAGCCGATCGACAAACCACCAAATGAGATTAAACCAGCGCTCAATCCACCTAGCGCAACGCCCCCGACCGCGAATCCGCCCAGGGCTAGGCCACCAATGGCGATGTTGCCAATTGCAATAATTCCCTTGGCAATGCGAGGCATGCTTGTCTCTGGATTGATGCCCTGTGCAATATGGATAAGTGGCCAGCCAAATAACTCGGCTTCGCTTTTGTATTCATAGTTCCAGCCATAGCTAGAATATATAACTTGTGGAGGATTTTCAGTTCGAGTGCGACCATCCAACCACTCACCACAGTATCGGCACTTGACAGCCTCGTTCTGAATATTTTCCGCGCAATATGGACAGGTTTTCATTCTGATGTTCCTTCCTGTCTCTGTTTTTGACCGAAAAACACTAATATAGTACTACCATATTTCCTTTGATCGACTTCTTCAAGATAATTCAATCCCAGTTCTTGATGCTCTTTGGGTGCGATTTGCACTATGGCCCAACCGGTCTCGGTCAGCCAGCCGGGATTTTCATCAAGTGCCAGTAGTGCTAGTGACCACATTTCTTTGAACTGTGGGGGTGCAATAAAAATAAATTCGAATTGCTTATCAGGCTGCCTTGCAATCATCGTGAAAGCATCTCCCCGACGGACGTCTGCTAATGAAATAAACCCACAGTGCTCGAGGTTCCTTCTAATAGTTTCGATCGGTGCGTGGTTTAAGTCGCTGAAACGCACTAAAGCTGCGCCACGGCTTAGGGCCTCGATACCGACGGCGCCAGTTCCAGCAAACATGTCCCACCAGGTTGAATCCACCACATCTCCAGCCAGGATGTTGAACAAAGCTTCCTTTACACGATCGGTGATCGGACGGGTGGTATTGCCAGGTACGGACTTCAGTTTACGTCCGCGTGCAGAGCCGGAAATAACACGTAGGCTCAAGGGCTTTCCCTTAACACACTATTTCGAGCTACCACTAGATTGCCATGTGAAGCGACAATGGGCACTACGCATCCAGTAGAGAGGATCAAGCGTTGACCGTTCGTCTGTGCAACAGCATCACTCGCTTCTTCTAGTACTTCGGATTGCCCCCGATAAACCAGCGTATCTTGTTTCAGACCGCCACACACCGTCCCTGAAAAAACCTTCTGCGCATCTGCCAAGGAGGGCAGGCATTCACGATCGTGCCAGTTGACAATTTGGAACGCGAACTCTGATACGATCTCGAAATACACTTCGCTGCCATGCAAGTGAAGTATGTTGCACCATAGATCGCTGGTAGGGCCAAGAGTCTTTTGATCGAATGGAATGCCAAAGGATTTATATTCGTCCAGTGTGAGCAAGCCAGCTTGGGCGTGCTGCACAGCGTAGAAGATACCGTCAATTCCGGTTTCAAGTACCGCTTCAATAAAACGTCGTGTAGTCAGGGCAATGGTCTCCAAACCCTTCAGTACGGCTTCTGGATATTTGCGGATGTGCGTTATCAACAACTCGCGACCGACCAAGTTCTTAGCCTGGGACAGCGGGTTGAAAATGGTTTGCAGCGTCGGTACGTCCGGGCCGAGAGTCGCACGGATTTGACGAAGGCAATCCAGTTGCCCGGCCAGGTACGGCGTGGAAGGATCTAACTGGGGAAGGATTTCCCAATCTTGTGGCTTTTGGATCACACGCTTGGTGTAGCGGCGTGTTCCTTCAGTGTGTCCCTCCCAGATGTCTTCCACACCCCAGTCTCGCACGCAATAGGATGATGCCGGGGTGACTTTGACCAGGTCGAAGTCGTAATTTTTTTGAAAGTTAAGCGTTGCTGCAGCCAGAGTGTCTGGAGCTTGATCGTCAACTGGGAAATGACGCCACAGAGCTACAGGTGGTCGATCTGGTTTTTCGCCTTTCAGGCAAGCCAAAATTCGTTCACGATGTGATAATTGCATATTTATCTCTGTCGTACTTCGCAGAAAATTGCGCCATCCCTTTCAACTCGCAAGATGTATGGTACAAGATCTGGAAATAGTTGTAAGCTAGGGTTTGCGCGCGAGGGGTTTAGAACATAATCGCCAGGTTGTACTTTTTTTCGGCTGAAACTCAAAACGTTGACATTTTCCTTCGAATAGTAAGCGGCAATATAAAACTCGCGCCTTACAAACAAGTTTACAGAATCTTCGGCAACAAGGCCTAGATTCTCCACGGCTTCTCGATAACAGGTCATCCAGTAATCTGTTTCATATAATTTGGCGGCTTTTCCAGTGCCGCCGACGAATTGATTGTAATAGGTGTATTGATAAGGATGCAATCGAATGGCTGGGATAATACCTGGTGATAGCAAGGCCAGGATTAGGACTGCCTTAAGCCATACCCCCTGAAGGCGATGAAAAACCACATCCAAGGTAATACCTGCCAGCACAAACAATGGTGGTACGATAAACAGAAAGTGACGGAACCCATCATACATTGGTGGTTGGCGCATTAGCACATAAACAAACGGAATCGCGAACCACCCTATTGTTGATAGTAAAGTGCGCCATTGGATCTTGTGACTAACGGCTTTGATGATAGCGAGGGTAAATCCCAATCCAGCCAGGGGCCAGACTGGTTCCGTTAGCGTGATGAGCATCATGACCGGTAGATAGCGTAGGGGAAGCGCATTGGCGGGGTATAGTGAGCCATAGAAATACACTTGCAGTGTGGTGGGATTATCAGACATAAACTGTACCACTCTAATAAACTTGGTAACAGGCGCCTCCCACAGGAAAGGCCATGTGATGACCATGAACCCATAGGCGATCAAACCGTACGGGATGTACCACCAGATTCGCTTAGCCTTGCGCATAGTCAAGAAATTGAAACCAGCCAATACTCCCGCCAATGGCCCCAGTACGCGAATATTGGTAGTTAGCCCCAGAAAAATGGCCGGCAATAGAATGTGTTTCAAAGTTTGAAATTTGGTCTCATCAGGTACCGGATTTGCGAGCTTTTCAGCCATTCTAAATCCAAGTTCCAATGTGATCAGAAAAAAGACCAGGAAGGGTGGATCTTTGGGGTTGATGAAAGCGTGTTCCCAAAGAAGTGGTTGTGTAGATAATAAAGCTGTTGCACCTAACGCAGCCCAGGATTTCATCCAGCGCAGGCAGAAGATGTAGAAAAAGAACAGCCCAATTTGAAAGGTCAGGAAATTGACCAGGCGCCAGGCGGAGGCCATGTCTAGCCCCAGGTTTTGCAGCAATCGGGTAGGTATACGGGCAAATAATAAATAACCTGGCCCGCGATTGGCGTGGTCGCCGGGGCTGGGGCCATAAGCATTGATCAGATCAAATTCGCCGCTGAACCACTCGGCGGGGGAATATGCATAGCCGATCGCTTCGCCATAACCATAAAAAAGCGGCTCATCGATGGAAAGGCCATAATCCTGAAAGGTGAGCAGACCGACGATCAGATTGATGGTTATCAGGAATAGTACTGGGAAATGTTTACTTTGATAGATTCGTTGTAGGCGTTGTTGGAGCATAACTTGTAGATTTTACCCCGAACTTTGATCTGGGTAGAAAAGAAATCAGTCCTTATTGCTAAATTATTTTGAAGCCGGAGCTTTCTTCTTTGCAGGCTTTTTCCCCAAGGTTTTCAGTAAATTATGCAGTTCGCTCTCTTCATCTTGCTGATTATTAATATATTCGGTCATGAAGGTAGAGCGGCGCAAGCGTAAGGTCATGGGCGCTACTTCTTTCAAATCTGCTGTTGTGACTGTCGTACGTCCATCGGCAGCAGCATAGGCACGCGCAGATTCGAACCAGGTGATTTCAGCGCGTAGCGAGTCGATTCCCATTTTTTGTACCAATTTGATAGCCGGTTTGGCGACGTTATCCGGTAGCCTAACTTCGCGTAGCCTTTGACGCGCTGCCTGGATCTCCTCGCTGGCAACATTGATTTCGTCTGCGAATTGAGCTATCATCTGATGTGGATTTGCCATATGAGCCTGCACGCGGCGATAGGCTTCCAGGCGCTCGGCATGGCTCTCCAAGCCTCTCACGATGACGCGCAATCCGAAACGGTCAAGCAACTGGGGTCGCAGACGTCCTTCTTCCGGGTTCATTGAGCCAACCAATAGGAAGCGGGCACGATAGGTTGCTGATATCGGGCCGCGGCGAACGGTGTATGAGCCCTGTGCAGCCGCATCTAAAATCGCATCCATGATCTCATCTGCCAGCATGTTGACTTCGTCAATGTAGAGTAAGTTGCGATCGGATTGTGCCAAAATTCCACGGCGAATGCGCATGCGTTCGTGCTCCACGGCAGCTCGTTCGTCGATTCCACCAACCACATCTTCTAGTCGGGAATTGAGTGGCAATTCAACCAGGCGGGCACGATCGGGGGCGGTCAGCGCTTCGTTTTCAGAATATTTTTTGGCACACTCGGGACAAATAGCGGAAATGCCGCCGGTTTCCACATCCTCCGGTAGGCAACCGTAGTGACAGGTACTGCGCTCCACTTGTGGTAACAAAGCCAGCAAACTGCGCACAGCAGTAGTCTTGGCGGTACCACGTGGGCCGATCAACAAGATTCCACCCAAGTTGGGATTTACCAACCCCAGCATGAGCGCCAACTTCATTTCGCGTTGCCCCACAATCGCCAGGAACGGGAAAGGTAGAGCCTCGGCTAGCCCACTATCTTCTTCAGTTAGAGTCGGGATAGATTTACCAGTTACATAATCCACCAATTCGCGCAGCGAGCGAAATGTGTCGGAGGTAGTGCCTTCAGTATCTGTTTGTGGGGATTCGCCTGGTAGATTTTCAGGCTCTATGGGATTCTCACTCATTTTGGGTTTGCGCCAGGCGGTGTTTTTGCCGAACGCGGGCAGCCTCCATACGACGCTTCCGTTCGTCAGTTTCGGCGATAAGGGGTGGAACCGGGGCTGGTTGTCCGTTTTTGTCAAGAGCGACATAAACCAGATAAGCTGTATTGGTGTGAGTGCACTCGCCGGTGATTGGATTTTCAGCCGTCACCTGTACCTCAGCTTCCATGGAGGTGCGTCCGGTATAGGTAATCTCGGCTTTTAGATTTACCAGGTCGCCAATGCGTATAGGCTCCCGGAATACCATCTGGTCAATTGCGACGGTGACCACTCTTCGCTGTGCGTGGCGCATGCAGGCCAAGGCGCCGGCTTCGTCTACCAGCTTCATAATCCAGCCGCCATGCACATTGCCCTGGTTGTTGGCGTGCTCAGGTTGCATCAACTGCGCGATGCTGATCCGCGAGGCGCTGACGGGCTTTCCTTTTAGTTCTTTGGGCATATCAATCTAGGTCTTCGCGAAATTCGCCGCTGTCAATCGTATGGAGACGGTCTGGATAATCGAGTAAAATATCTATTTGGCTGTGAGACAGCTCTCGCATCATGGGTGCAAGCGGAACCGTGGCCGGGGGATATACCTTTTCTGGCATGGGGGGCGGCTTCTTGCGGGGTGTGAGCGTGGCGGTTGCGCGTTTGCCAATGATGCGGGAATCATCTGTAAACTTGCCCACATAATACCCGGTCACTGAATAGACTTTTCGGTTTGGCGACACGAAACCGATCCAATCGCCTAGGCGGTTGTAAATATAAGGGTAAACAAGGAAGGCTTCCGCATCCCCTATGGAGGTGTAAATCGGGATTAGTTTTCTAACTGGTGAGCTCATAATGTCTGCCTTATCTATAAATCATTCTACATCATTATACGTCCAATACCGGTTCACGAAAAAGTTCCAAAGCATTACAATTCCGACCGCTAATGCCAGGGTAAGATTCTTCGCCAGCAGCTCAGAGGAAAGCGATACACCCATTTGCAAGCTGTTGAGTAGATTTAGCAAGGGTGGTTCCACGAAGTACAGGATGGGAATGCGGATGGCAATTCCGGCAATATTGACGACGAAAAACATCACCAATTGCCTGGTGATGGGACGCGAGCGAGAATCGGGATAGGTCCAATAGCGGTTCCAGACGAAGTTGCTGATGATCGCGCAGACGAAGGAAATCGTTCCGGCCGGAACCAGGTTCATGCCTGCCGTTTGTGTGAGCAGGTTCATAATCCCAAAATCGACCACTGCACCGATGACACCGACGACAGCAAACTTCAGAAAGCGCTCACGCTCTTTGACGTTGTTGATCGCGCTCATCCCAAGCCCAATTTTTCTTTGAAATAAGGAATTGTCTTTTTGATGCCATCTTCCAGGCTGAATTTCGGTTCCCAACCCAAAATTGTGCGGGCGCGTGTGATATCCGGTTGGCGGCGCTGCGGATCGCGCGTCGAGCGGTCATCTGGCATATAGGTGACGCCGGCCTGGTTGCCGGTGATCTTGTTGATGGCTTCGGCAAATTGCAAGATACTCATTTCGTCCGGGTTGCCAATATTGACCGGTTCATGCTCGTCCGACATCAGCAGGCTGACGATGCCGTCGATCAGATCGTCGACGTAGCAGAAGCTGCGCGTCTGGCCGCCGTCGCCGAAAACAGTCAGCGGTTGACCGAGCAAGGCTTGTTTCAAAAAGTTGGGCAAGGCGCGGCCGTCTTCCAGGTCCATACGCGGGCCATAGGTGTTGAAGATGCGCACGATATGGGTGTTAACCTCGTGTGTACGATGATACGCCATGGTCAAAGACTCGGCGAAGCGCTTGGCCTCGTCATAGACGGCGCGTTCCCCGACCGGATCCACATTGCCAGGATAATCTTCCGTTTGCGGGTGCACCAATGGATCGCCGTAGATCTCACTGGTGGAGGCCAATAGGTAGCGCGCATTGTGCTCTTTGGCTACGCCCAGGGTATTATGTGTTCCCAACGCACCGGCCTTCATGGTCTGGATGGGCAAGTTGAAATAGCCGACCGGGGAATTGGGGTTCGGGCTGGCCGGGGAGGCAAAATGCATGACCGCATCTACTTTACCGGGGATGTATATGTAATTGGAGACATCGTGCTTGAAAAAGATGAAATTTTCGTCACTGGCCAAATGAGCGATATTTTCCTGGCTGCCAGTGATGAAATTGTCCATGCCGATGATTTCGTGACCCTCCCCCAGCAGCCGGTCGCATAGGTGGGAGCCCAGGAAGCCCGCGGCTCCGGTAATCAGTATTCTCATAAACCCTCGATTTAATTTGGTTTCAATAAAATTTTTATGGAGTGCAGAATCTTACTTCGCATGCTCAGTACACGAGCCTGCGAGTTATTTGCGGACTTAAGTCCGTACTCCTTTTTGTTGATTTTTTATTATTTCCAATCAACCCGGCTGATGAGCCCGTCGCCAGTGACTTGAAAACCTTGCCCGCTGCCAGAATCTACCAGCCATAAGTTGCCCTGATAAGCCAGGGCCATAAAATCACCGGCCTGCCCCTCCAGCGGCTCCGGCGCCCAGACGGGCGATTGCGGTTCCAGGCCGGGAGCGTCGGCGGGTGGAAATACCGGGCGTTGATTCGAGCCGTCTCGATCCATGACCACTACACGATAGCGGCTGGTCTCGCTTTGCTCTGGGAAGATGGCTTGTAAAAAAGCCACCTGATAGGCCCTCTCTTTACCGCTAGGCCGCAGCGCAGAAGCGGACGGATAAGCAAACATGCCAACCTTTTGGACCAGGCGCACGGTGGCATTGTTGGCTGTGGAAGCCGCCGTCAGGTCGAAGTAGGGCGATTCTTCCGCATTGACCAGGTTGGGTGGCGGTGCATGCGTGACCACGTAAATGGTCTTGCTATCAGCACCCCAGGTCATACCGGGCACCCAAGCCCAGTCGCTGTGGGTTTGCAGGGGCGTGATATCCAAAATTGGCTTGAGTTCGCCTTTTTGTTGGTCCACTAGGCCGATCTGGTCGGAACGGGCATAGCTCAAGATACCTTCGGGTGAATAGTGTAATTCCAGGCCCCACCAACCATACACGCCGCCGCTGTTTTCCTCAATCACCCGTTGGGGCGTGCCGGCCCAGCCGTTACCAATCACCACTTTGTAGATGTCATTGTTGGCCTGCCAGCCCGGCGCTGTGGAGCGCGGCTCGACGGTGGTAAAAGCCACATTGGCTGAGCTGGGCGTCCATATGGCCGAATGGACCACGTTTTTGACGCCCAGGCTGAAGGGTTTTGCATTGGCGCGAGACAGACTGACGACCCACAAGGAGTTGATCTCTACATCTGGGGCTTTGCTCGATTTGCGTGAGAATAGCAGCCAGCGGCCATCCGGCGAGACGGTAAAGATACGTCCATCCAGATCGCCGGAGGCGACCAAGGGACGCCGGTTGGCGGTAGTGCCTTCCATCAACCAGGCATTGCCGCCGGCCAGATAGACCAGCACACCGGGGATGACCAGCGGTGCAAATGCAGATTGCGCGCCCACCATAACGATCTCTGGCACGCTTTCTTGCAAGATCACGCTCTTGACCACCGAACGGCTGACTTCCTCTTCGTTCTCCAGCAGGATGCGGTAGGTGAGCTCCTCTAATCCATTGACGCCGGGTTGTACCAGGCGAGTTTCGCCATCTGGGAGCGATTCGTTGCGGGCGATCTGCTGCTCGAAGGGGATGATGACTTCTTCGGTGATGAATTCTTCGCGCACACGCGTCAGGCGCACCTGATCTCCGTCGCTCAGGACGGTGTAAGCCGGCGGGTCACTTTTATCTAAATTACTGACTTCCAGCCCGGCAGCCTGCAAGGCTTGCCCGGCCGTGCTACCAATCTGAACTTCTACCTGCTGTGTGTTCCCGTCAGCAATGATATTGACCAGGATGAGTTCCTCCCCAAGCCCGGGGGAGCGGCATCCAGCCAGCAGGATGGAAACGACTAGGGTAATGTGGAGCAGGTTAGAGCTTAGCCTTAAGATATTAAAAATCTTCTTGTTTGTCATTGCGAGCGAGTAAAACAAGCGCGGCAATCTCCTAGCAGCTGAGGAGATTGCCCGTCCTGGCTGACGGGCCAGGGCTTCGTCGGCCGTCCGCCCCGCGAGGGCGTCGGTTCGAGACGGGGGTAAAACCCTCCTCGCAATAACAGATGAAATAAAGGTTTCAATTATTCTATTCCTAACGAGTAGGTTGATCCGCCTGAACATGTCATGCGGTATAATCCAGGCGCTATTTTATCTGACCTGTGAGCGTCATAACGCCGTCTGCGATGCTGATGCTTTCAAGTCGAAATCCGGTTGCCATCGGTCCCAGCGAGCCGGTGTAAGCTTCAGTGATCAAGGCTGTGAAGGTTTGTTTGAGCTCTTCGGGCGCCGGGAAGGGTCCGAAATCGGCCGAAACAATTTCAATCTTGGGCCCCCCGAGTTCATCCACACCCAGGGTGAGCACCACCAGAATGTTGGCTTCCAGATAACCGCGCACGATATGGCCGTAAATTTGCATCTGGCCGTCGCGCAAGTAAACCTGTGGGTTTTGAAAAGCCGGATTTTGTTGCGCAGCCAGCTTGAGGGCGATGTTGGAGGTGATCTGTTCTTCGGTGATCTCCAGTGTGACGACGCCGCTTTGGGCGCCGGCCAACATTGCAGCCTCGACCTGGGATTGCATACTTTCGACCGCCTCAGCGGAAACTGGGATGCTATCCTCGGGATAATCTGGCCCACCGACGAAGATCGAACAGGCCAGCGTGGCGAGCAGCAAGGTAGTGAGAGAGATTAGAGTGCGATTTCGAGTCATTTTATATCCTTATAGATGAAGGATTTTCCATTAGCAAGTAGGATTTATTACAGAGAGCAATTATAGCATGAGCAAATCTGAGAACCCAGACGAATTATCCCTGCCCGCGCAGATCGAGGCTTTGTTGTTTATCGCTGTTGAACCGGTCACGCCGGGGCAAATAGCCAGCACTTTAGAGGTCACCAGTACCAAGGTGACCCGCGCGCTGGATGAATTGGACGCTTCTTTACGCACCCGCGGTCTGCGTCTGCAACGACACAGCGGACGCGTGCAATTGACCACTGCCCCGGAAACATCCGCAGCGATCGAGCGCTTTCTGGGTCTGGAGGCCACTACGCGCTTGAGCCGCGCAGCCCTGGAGACGCTCTCGATCATCGCCTACCAGCAGCTGGTCACTCGCCCGCAAGTGGATTCTATTCGTGGTGTCAACAGTGATGGTGTGTTGCGCAGCTTATTGAGCAAAGGCTTGATCGAGGAAGGCGGGCGCGCCGAGGGGCCGGGACGCCCGATCTTGTACGTCACCACGCCGGAATTTTTAGGGCATTTTGGGTTGAATTCCCTGACGGATTTACCGCCGTTGGGTGTAGAAGAAAATGGGAATGAGAATGGGACTGTGTTAAAGGAGTAATTCCCTCACCCGTCTTCCGCTTCGCTCCAGACTCCCTCTCCCCCAGGGAGAGGGGTGGGGTGAGGGGAAATAAGAGCAACTAAATGACTGAGAAAACAAAAGCCAAAACTGACACATTACCTGCGGGTGAAGGGCAAAGTTTCATCTGGAAGCTGATCCGCTTTTGGGATTCACCGCTTAAACAGGCCTTTGGATTGATCGGTTTTTTGTTCTTATTCCGCTGGGTGATGGGAAGTTACATTCAAGCACTGCTGTTGATCTTCAGCATGACATTGCATGAGATCGGGCATGGATTTGTGCTGGCTTACGGGCAAATTCGCTATCGCGTTTACTTACTGTTTCCGCTGGGGGCAGTGGCAGCTCCCGTGAACGAGGCTGAAAACCGCAAAAGCGACCAGTTGCCCGCTCACACGCTGGCCTGGTTGATGCAGGCGGGATTGTTATTAAATGTAGGCCTGGTGATCATTGGGAGGCTTTTAACCCAGGTTGATAACAGCTTTATCGCTACTTTCGGGAAAGACTTAGCTTATATCAATTTATTGCTGGCGGTTTTCAACATCCTGCCGGTGTGGACGCTGGATTCGGGGCAGCTCTTCCACGTGATTTACAGTTCGTTGGAGGAGAAGTATGACGCCACTCTGGTGTGGATCTTCATCATCCTGGCCGGAGCGTTGTTGGTGCTGATCGCGCTGGCGGCCACCTGGCAGCGTTCGGTGTTACAGTTGCTACAAAATATTGGGTGGGTGGCATTTCTGGTGGTGTTCATCATCGGGGTGATTCGCAAAGCAGCCAAGGACGATGTCAACTACCCCGAGACGGGGGTGGCCATGACGAAATGGCAGGTCGCGACTCAGTTGGGAATTTATTTTGGGATGGTGGTTATTTTGTTTGGCAGGCCGATTTAGGTTACTCGGCGCAAGTATATTTTTAGGAAAGATATACCTTTAGGGATGGGGAGTGTTTTTGCCATTCCCCCTGTAGTCTCCCCTTCCAAATGTGGAAAGGGGGACGAAATTAGTTGGGATTGTGAAGCAGCTCAAGCAGTGATGGCGATACGGGCTACTGTTCGATCGGGGCGTGAGCGTGCCAAATCAAAATTTGATTGCAGCTTAAGCCAAAATTCAGGCGAGGTGCCAAGCGCGCCCGCGAAGAGCCAGGCTGATTCGGGTGTAATGCCTCGCTTGCCACGCACAATTTCATTGACCCGTTGCATAGGCACACCGATATGTTCGGCAAAACGTACCTGGGTAATGCCAAGCGGGTTTAAAAATTCTTCCAGTAAAATTTCGCCCGGATGGGTGGGAATGCGGTTTTCAGGAATCATTTGATTCTCCTTTTGTTATGCATACTCCTTCGTACGAAGTCACCTGTTCAAATGCTAATGATAGTCCACGAGAGAGGCTTTATGCGCTCCGTTATCCCAACGGAAGGTAATGCGCCACTGCCTGTTGACCCGGATGCTGTGAAAGCCTTCCAGGTCTCCCTTTAGGGCTTAGCGAAGCCCAGCGCCGAGCGAGCTATAATAATACCTTTCCCGTAAATCGAACTTTGTTCATACCATCCCCCCTATATTCCCCCCTTCCAAAGTGTGGAAGGGGGGACTCGTTGAATAGGGATTGTGGAGCGGCTATAGCCGCTCCACAATCCCTGATGGATTACCCTGTAGATATTTCTGTGCGGTGGGGCATGAGTTGATAGCCCATTGCCCGCATGATGGCGTTGATGCTATCCAGACGTGGGTTGCCTTTGGCAGAGAGCGCTTTTTGCAAACCCTGGCGGGTCATGCCAATTTCTACCGCCATGGTCGAAAGTCCTTTGACACGGGCGATGACTCGCAGCGCAGAGAGCAAGGTGGCAGAATCGCCATCCTGGGCGTAATCGGCGAAGATTTCGTTCAAGAATTCTTCAATCTCCTCGGGACGTTCGCTGAAATACTCAACGCTGATTTCGTTAAGGTTTCGGTAATCAGACATGGCTCGGATACTCCTTCCAGTAACTTTTAGCTTTTTGAATGTCACGACGTTGGCTGTCTTTTTCGCCACCGCAAAGCAAAATTACAATTGTGTCGCCATCTTCACCAAAGTAGACGCGGTAACCCGCGCCAAAGAAAAAGCGTAATTCACGCACCCCGCTACCGACACTCCTGTTGTTGCCATAATGACCACTTTCAACCCGATGCAAACGTCTTACAGAGTGCTGCGTAAATATCTAAACTGACTCCTTGAATTACACAGGTAATTCACCAGATGCAAGTTTAGATAAATATGCAAAAAGCAGTAGTATGCGCCGTCTGGCGGCTGGATCGCGTAAGCTTTTCAGCCATTTGGTAAATGGTTCTTTGCCTGATGCGTCTTGAAAGACAATTACTTTTTTATGTGAAGAGGTATTTGTCATCAGATTTCTATGTATGGAGTATATCATTGCAAACTATAGTTTGCAAGCATGCTTCTCGCCTGCGGAGTTCGCCTCCGCCATTTCAGCAGCTAAAAATACATTTTTCCCTGTGCCCGATATAGATGATTGTGATTGTTGATGCACCCTATTGCCTAAAAAATTTCACCTATCATGATTATGCTCTCCGGGTACTCGGTTCAAACCTAAAGAGTGAGTGGCTCAAAACTTGTTTT
Organism: uncultured Anaerolineaceae bacterium; assembly: GCA_964500655.1. GTDB lineage: Bacteria > Chloroflexota > Anaerolineae > Anaerolineales > Villigracilaceae > JAABUE01. Next base: position 13,111 of record CAZCPP010000078.1, read on the forward strand.
CAAAGGCTCAAAAAAGATTTTCAAGCCTTCAGCGTATAAGTTTGATAACTTCAAAACATTTTTTCAAAGCTTCAAATTAAATTTATAAGGCTTCAAAATGACTTTTCAAAGGCTCAAACGGTGAATTTACTGGCTTAATATGAAAATTTAACGGCTTAATTCGTGAATCTACTGGCTTAATTTTCGAATCTAGCGGCTTAATTTGGCGCAAAACCTACGATATGCGGACCGCCTACTCCCTCTCCCATTGGGAGCCCCCTTCGGGGATGCTCCGCGAAGGGGAGGGGTGAGGGAGAGACCTCACGGCCAATCGCTGTCACAGGTCATAGACCAAGTGCCAGCAGGGCACGATGTCGCGAAAGGTGCCCTGCATGCCCCGCCTGTACCCGCCGTAGGTCCCCGAAGGGGGAAGGGTACGAATGGGGGCCCTTACAGGGTGCTTCGCCCGTCCCCGACGCTCACGCGTCGGGATAGCCGATGGTCGCATAGGATTGCTCGCTCGGCTTAAGACCAGCGCCGAGCGAGCTGTCAGTGATAATAAATGAAAAGCGTTATTTACTCTTCGTCCACTCTTTGGGTGAAATATGAGCTTGCCGCAATATTCTGGAAAGCAAGTCTTTTCCAATTTCCCCATGATGTGGATTAGGTAAGGTCAAACGTAATTGGTCGCGAACCATGAATTCGTGTTTACCCCCTGAAAAGGGTCCATCAAACCCAAATTCTTTCAGACGTCGAATCAGATTACGGCGTGATATCGGGGTGAGCCCACCCACTAAACAGTCCCGGCGGGGATTAGATTGATGTCTGCGACAACAGGCAGGTCATGCCCCATGCGCAGGCCAAGGATCAACCAATCTTCCAGAGTCGATTGTAATTCTTCACGGCAGGCTTCTAATGTGCTGGCTGAGGCCCAAACACCCTCAAAGCCAGGGATTTTTCCATAGTAAGCGCCATCCTCTAGAATTTCATAATTGGCTAATTTCAATGCCGCCTGGATATATGTAGTCAACATAACGAGCTCCTGATGGGTATTTTATCATAGCGAATAGCATTGAGGTACCGTACCCCATTCGGGGCACCTTCCCCGACACCGATGAACCCGCCGGGAGTGAGTTATTTGCGCTCAAAAGTAATTTTCTCGACTCAAAATATATTTTCTAAGGCTCAACGTATCAGTTTCAAGCTTTCAAAATATATTTACAAACCTATATGTTGAGCGGCTCAAACTGGGAAATTTGCCTTGGTCAGAAAATGGAAAATTTAGGAGACCTGATGGTCAACCGCTGTCACAGGTCATAGACCAAGTGCCAGCAGGGCACGATGTCGCGAAAGGTGCCCTGCATGCCCCGCCTGTACCCGCCGTAGGTCCCCGAAGGGGGAAGGGTACGAATGGGGGCCCTTACAGGGTGCTTCGCCCGTCCCCGACGCTCACGCGTCGGGATAGCCGATGGTCGCATAGGATTGCTCCCTCGGCTTAAGTCCAGCGCCGAGCGAATCACTAGCAAAAAATTCAAGGTTTACACGGAACATTCCTAACAATCTCATATCTTGTTCTCGTCAACGAATTGTCTCCTGGAGTAACTGATAATCTTCTTCATTTAAATAATCTTCTAGGTGACCATACCCTAGCCAAGGCTGTCGATTATCATATCGAAATTCAGTATTTAATCAGGGCTTTCTTAAAGTAGCAAAATCAGGTCAAAAACCTTGTTGGGGTGAGCA
>CAZCPP010000079.1:0-14823 GCA_964500655.1 uncultured Anaerolineaceae bacterium
CGCGCTTGAACTGGGCAGTATTCACCAGCATAACGAAATTGTTGCCCTTGGTCATCGCGTCACCGGGGATATCTATTTTCGCCTGGGAACTTATGAACAGGCCGCAAATCATTATCAGCAAGGTCTGACAATAGCCGGGGAACATTTTGTTGCGTTGGAAAATCTGTATCGACTGGGCACCATCCTGGCATATAACAATGATCCTACGGGGGAGGGTTACATTCATCAAGCCATTGAAAATGCAGAGAGCGCTGGTCTTATTAGCATTGCAGGGTATGCCCGTGCGATGTTGCAAAGCGTTTATTTTGTGCGCCAGCAGTTTGATAGTTTTGAACAACACAGGAACACGCTTGAGGGGCTGACCAATACTCACTTAATCCCAACAGTTACTGGTTGGCTCGATTATCTTAAAGCAGAAATGCTTTTTACTCAGGGTGATCTTGATAATAGTTCATTGCAAGTAGAAAAAACACTTGCATTCATGGAAAACTGTCCACAAATCTGGAATCTTTTGGGAATGTTGGGTCTTAAAGTCAGAATTTCCCACCAACTTCAAAAAGATGCAACGGGGATAATAGCTCAAATTCAAATACTGCTCAACCAGATTGGAAAATCAATTGGCAATGCGCCAATTCAAGATAACTGGCAAAAATTCGTCCTGAAATACCAATAAATCTAATGTGAATTTGTCCTCAATTTGTCCTCACCCAAATGATATAGTAGTATTATTGAAATATTCGACTAGCCATTCGGCACGTGGTGGGCAGAGGGAGCAGGGATCCACGTGGTCAGCCCTGGGATATGTGGGGATACCAGCACATCCCAGGGCTGATTATTTTTAATGTACTCTTATCTTGCCCTGATAAAATTCTATCTAAATCTACATTGACGCACTCCCATCCTTTTGTACAATTACATTGTTTGCAAATAATTACGAAGGTCATCTATGCTTCGAAAACGTCTCCAACTCGGCCTTATTCATGTCTCTATCGCCATGACGCTCGTGCCTATCAACAGCACGCTCAATCGCGTCATGATCAAAGAGTTAGCCATTTCGGCCACGCTGGTTGCATTGCTGGCTTCTCTCCCATATCTGTTTTCCCCCATTCAGGTTGCTATTGGTTCCTACTCCGACCGGCATCCCATCTTTGGCCTGCGCCGTACACCCTACATTTTCATAGGGCTTATTTTATGTGTCATCGGTGTGATAGTTTCCCCGCACGTAGCTTTTTTGATCTCAGAAAACTTTTGGATGGGAATCTTGACCGGCATCCTCACATTTGGAGCCTGGGGAATGGGCTTTAACTTTTCCAGTGTATCTTATCTTTCACTGGCTTCCGAACTCTCCGGCGAAGAAGGGCGCGGTAAGACCATCGCGACCATGTGGTTCATGATGATTGTTAGTATTATCGCGACGGCGATTGGCATCAGCCGCATGGTAGACCCGTACACGCCCGCAGCCATGATGCGTGCCTTTCAGATTGTGGGCGCATCCGCCCTGATCCTGGGCCTGCTCGGTTTGCTCTGGCTGGAACCACGTTCTAAACCTGATTCCGCGGAATCTCAGGCTGAATCCTATACTATCAAACAGATGCTGTCCGCCATTCTGGACAACCCGATTGCCAGAGCCTTTTTCGTTTATCTGCTATTACTGTTGGCCGCCCTGCTAGGGCAGGATGTACTACTCGAACCATTTGCTGCTGAAGCCTTTGGTATGTCAGTTACTGAGACAACACGCATTACATCCCTGTGGGGTACTTTTGTGCTCATCGCGATCATAATCGCCGGTCTGCTGGAGGGACGTATCAATAAGCGCATCGTAGCGCAAGCGGGCAATCTCGGCGCCTTAGCTGGATTTGTGGTCATCGTTATGAGCGGTTTTTTCCGCAACCTGAATGTTTTTTACACCGGCGTGACATTGCTTGGGATCGGCACGGGACTCTCCACGGTTGCCAATCTGTCCCTGATGTTCGATTTAACAGTGGTGGGCAATGTTGGTCTTTACATTGGAGCTTGGGGTTTCTCCAACGCAATGAGCAGGTTAACGGGATCGCTGCTCGGCGGAATCGTGCGTGATGGGGTAACGCAGGTTACAGGCCAGGCCTTGAGCGGTTATATCGTAGTATTTGCGATTGAAGCCGCTATGTTGGCTATCGCAGCAATTATGCTGGCACGTATCGATGTAACTGCATTTAAACAAAATGCCGTCAAACTATCCTTTGTGGAACAAGTGGCCCTGGCAGCGGAGTAATGCTTATGAAAGAATGGCTTTCTTTGAGCGCGGCAGCTGAGATATTGGGTGTGCACCCTAGTACAGTGCGGTTATGGTCCGACAAGGGTATGTTACCCGTACATCGCACTAAAGGCGGACATCGCCGGTACAAACGCAGTGAAGTGACGCTATGGGCACAGACAGCTCGCGAAGTACGCACAGTGCAACCGGAAGATATGTTGCAATCCGCAATCCGAAATGTGCGTGTACACATCACCGAAGGGCACTTGGAGGCCGAGGCCTGGTATCAAAAACTGGATGAGGACGCCCGCATGCAATATCGCAAGAGCGCCCGCTCGCTTTTTCAGGGTCTGATGACGTATCTGGCCTCCAATAACGAAGATGCGAAATCCGAAGCCTTTGCGGTTGGGTATGAATATGCTTCACGTGCCCGTCGTTATAACCTGAGCTATGTGGACGCTACCCGAGCTTTTATGTTTTTCCGCAATGTGTTGATCGAATCTGTAATGAAGGTTTATAGGGAAGCAAACATCCCTCCAGGTAAAGCTTGGGAAGAGATGCTACACAAAATCCACGCCTTTACTGACCAGATATTGATTAGCTTACTAGACACCTATCAAGCTTTGGACAATAATTCTAATGGAAAAAATTAAATCCCCTCGCCAGTATCCAAATTTGTACGAAAAATTGTTCCCTATTGTATTAGGATTCCTAGGAATCATAATTGTGATGTTATTGATTGTAACCATCGCTGTGGCCTTACGACTTGTGGGTACAGCTTAAGTTTCACTTTGGAGGTTGTATGCTTAACACATTTGTCCCTTTAGCTTCAAGTATTATTTCATTCGTCTTTGCTTATTTTGTATTTCAACGTTACTTTGAGCGAAAAGGCGCCTATCTTTTATTGTGGGGTATTGGGACTATATTTTATGGTATTGGTGGGTTTTGTGAATTCTATTTCGGTGCATTTGGCTGGAACGCATTGGTTTTCCGCCTATGGTACTTATTTGGTGCAATTCTAGTCGCCGCTTGGCTTGGACAGGGTACCGTATACCTGCTTGCCAAGGAAAATTGGGCTAAGATCCTAACAGTTATTCTAGTACTTGGTTCGCTATATGCAACCTACAAGATTTTTAGCGCTCAGCTCGATCCAAGTCTGATGATTGGCTCTGGTCATACTGGAGGTGAACTTAGCGGTCACGCTATCGTCACTGATGGTGTGCGCGTACTTACTCCATTTTTTAACCTATATGGCACGGTTACACTCGTAGGTGGCGCAGCATACTCGGCTTTTATCTTCTGGCGTAAGCGTGTGTTGCTTCATCGCGCCATTGGTAACATTTTGATTGCTCTTGGTGCAACCCTGCCAGCCTTTGGTGGCTTTTTGCATTCAGCCGCTTGCAGATCCCTGGTGCACTTTATTTAGGGGAATTTTTCGGAGTGATCCTGCTATTTCTTGGCTTCTTACGCGCAACTACACCTATGGGAGAAACAGAGCCATTATTAACACCCGCGGATTAGGCTATACACTTGTATAGCTTAATAATAATCAACAAAGACGAGCCCATCTAGCTAGACAGTTTCAAAATGCCCGACTCGTGCGTGAGCGGGGCATTTTTGCTCTTCAAAAATATGCTTAGGGTGAAGCAGTTGGTTCCAGTTCAGGTGTTGGAGATGAGGTGTAAGTCGGGGTTTTGGTAGGCGTCTTGGTGGCTGTAAGCGTATATGTCCGTGTGGGGGTAAAGGTTGATGTTTGCGTAGAGGTTGGCGTTTTGGTAAATGTGGATGTTATAGTAAAGGTCGGCGTAATTGTGGGCGTTGAGGTCAATGTAACTTCAGGCACGAAAACAGGCGTACTCAGATCAAATAGATCTTTGCGAATCCATCCCCCTTCATACGGAACAAATTCCGGGTCAGCCTGATCGTAGGCGATCATAAACCAGGTATCGTCTTCATTGTGTCCACCAATGTATGGGCATTTCCCTACTTCCAGGGCAGGAGCATCTGTTAACATACCCCGATCCGTGCCCGGGCCTGTGCGCACATTGACAGAGTGCACATCGAACTCTGGTTGTACACAAACCGTTGGGAGTACAAAATTGACCGGAAACGGGGTTTTTGTCCGTGTACGGGTGGGAGTTGGTGAGAGTGTTGGAGTAAATGTTTGAGTGTGCGTTCCAGTATCTATTTGAATTGTTGCAGTGTGCGTTGATGTTCCACCAGGGGGTGGAGTGGGCAACAAGCACGACTTTAATACAACGAATAACAAAAGAACCAACAAGACAATTGCAGCGCCAATACTAAATGATGGCTGTTTTCTAAACACCGGCGGCAATTTTTTGACATGTTTTTTCCATCCTGTTGCCGGCTCTACGGCTTGAGGAGAACTGCCCAGCGCTACCAGCAAATTGTTCAACCCGGTGGCATAATCGTCTGTGGTGAAATTGATATAATTGATGGTGTTCAGTGCAAACGGCACTGCACATGGCCTGATCATGGCAGGCACGATCTTCATGTGATTTACAAGCGCATAAGTATATTCTTTGGCCACCCATGCGGACATGATTGAATCCGGTGATAGAAGTACGACAAAATGCTGGCTGGCTGCAATGGCCGCCGGGATAAGACGCACCCAGTCATCGCCGCCCTTGAGATCGGAAATATCCCACCAGGTATCAAAACCCGCATTTTCCAGATCACCAGCCAGACGGCGCGCAAATTTAATATCCTTGCGCGAGTAGCTGATGAAGACCTGCTCCATCTTTTTCTGAGTTCCTAATTCGGATTCAGCTTCCATAAGTTAATATTATAGCCGCATTGGTGATTATATCCTCAGAATTATCTGAAGCAAAAATGAGATAAACTCCGATGTCATTTGTGGTTACTTACATATGAAACTAATCGTTCCTGAACTGCAAACAATAATGATGGAAGGTATTGCTGACCCAAGCGCTATTCATCCCATAAGGCGATAGGCGCTGGTTATCTTGCAGCCAGATCTTCTCGTCTTTTAGTGTATAGGTCTTACCAAGCTCACGGCCAATATCCCAAGCCAGGGGGTAGATCTTTCCACCCTTTTTGACATTCTTGACAATGATCGTCAAATAGGTTTTTTCACGGATTAGCGGCTTTAGCCCCGCGTAGATGTTGACCAGTTTCTCCAGAAATTCATCGTAATCATGCAAGTTGCCCACATCATTGGGGTCGTCAGAGTATAAGAGGTCCAATTCTGCCGACGTGCGACGCTTTTTCTGCGTCTTTGCACCACGGGCATGCAGCATGTCCCAATAGGGCGGGGAGGTGAGAATATAGTCGATAGTTGGGAGTTGGTAGCTGACGGCAAGAGTTGCATCTCCATTGATTATTTCTGATTTTAGATTGACGATTGACTCTCCAAGGGACTCACGCTCTTCGGTGATAATCTGTTTAGCGATTTCGGCGTATTTGGAATTCAATTCAATACCGTAGGAGTTGCGTCCACAGCGCAAAGCCGCCACCAGTGCGGAGCCTGTGCCTGCCATCGGGTCAAGAACGGTTTCACCTTCCTTGGTGAAGAACTCGATAAATTCCTGAGCCATGGTTTCAGGAAATTTGGCGGGGTGCACAAGTACACCTTTTTTTCGAGGCGGCGGGTTGTGGATGAACCAGGATTTCTGGAATTTAAGCCAGGATTTGGGGTCGAGGTTGTTGAGTTTATTAGGACGTGGCATAACGCGATTATACTCGTTGTATAATTCAACCATTCCCAAACGGATTAATAACTAAGGAGTCGGGATTCTTGTCGGCGGAGTGTAATCCACTGAGCGTATGATCAGATCAGAAAAAGCAACTGTAACTGAAGTCTCCCCAACAGAGCGCGCAAAAACACCTACTGTGCCTGATGACAGATTCAGGTCTGTGATGCTAAACTGAAAACGTCCGTTTAGGAACAGGCGCAGTTCTGGCCCAGCAGCCCACACCCCAATACGGACTTCCCCAGGTGCACCCGGGGGGACATCTCCGCTGATAACAGGCTCTTGTAAGTCATGTCGCTCTTTAACGCTTATACGCTCAGCATGTGCCTGTCCATTGCAGGTGAGAGAGAATCGGTAATAGGTGACCGCATTTGCGCGCACCAAAAAGCCATATTCATCCTCTCCCCGGCACAGGCTGGGACGAGCAGTGATCTCAGCGAAGAAATCGCTGGCAACAATATTTCTTTGCAAGCTTATCAAATATACACCGGGCTGTACCGCTAGAGTCAACCGGTCACGACTGATGGAAGCCGAACCTTGATTGGAAGACGCCGTATCCCAGGTGGATGTTCGGCTGAAATCATCTGTGGCTATGATGCCTCCCAGACCGGTCAACATCTCAGGGGTGGCAAATTGGGTAAAAACAGGTTGGGGTGTGTGAGTGGCTGTTGCTGGGAACCAGATCGGTGTCGGGGTCTGAAGCGGGGTTGGTGTGGGCGGACGCGGAGTGGCAGTGATGGAATCCTGTCCGTTGCCAGAACAGGCCGTTAGTAACAGTCCGAAAGTGCTTATGAAGAAACGGGGGAAAGTCATGCGCATTTGGTGACAAAAATCCAACCAGGGATGTTGTACAATAAAATTGCTTCATTCTAGCATAAAGGAGAAAACTATGACTGAAAAACAAGTCCTTGTAACAGGCGCGTGTGGAGAAATCGGCCAAGCGCTGGTGCAAGGATTGGCGCAACGTGGAGGTTATCGTATCGTTTCCGCGGATCTGGCACCTTTGCCGGATTCAATTTCTTCTCTAATCGCAGAGCATGTGCAGGGCGATTTGATCAACAAGGCAAAATATTTTCATGATTACGATTTTGACGTGATCTTTCACCTGGCAGCTTCGCTATCTTCGACAGCTGAGGAGTCTCCTGAGCGGGCGCATCGCATCAATGTAGAAGGAACGATGCAATTACTTGCCATGGCTGCCTATCGCTCTGAGAAATATGAAAAGCCAATCAAGTTTTTGTTTCCCAGTTCAATCGCAGCCTATGGCTTCCCCGATCTGGAAGTGAAAACAGCAACCGGACGGGTGAAAGAGAATGAGTGGAACGCGCCGCAAACCATGTACGGTTGCAATAAATTATATTGCGAAAAATTGGGAGTGTATTACAGTAACTTTTTAGGGCAGCGCCATCTGGAACCAAATCCACCGGTAATGCTGGATTTTCGCGCCATCCGCTTCCCAGGATTGATCAGCGCCTATACTATGCCTAGCGGTGGGACAAGCGATTACGGGCCCGAGATGCTACACGCCGCGGCTCAAGGAAACTCTTATGCTTGCTTCGTACGCGAGGGCACAAAAATTTCCTTTATGGCTATGCCAGACGCTGTTAAATCATTGCTGTTATTGATGGAGGCGCCGCAAGAAAAATTATCATGTCCTGTCTATAATATTGCTGCGTTTAGTCTAACAGCGGGTGAATTCCGGGATTGGGCGGTCAAATCCTTCCCCGGAATGGAGGTCACCTTTGAATCGAATATCCGCCGCCAGGGCATCGTCGATTCGTGGCCAGAAGACCTGGACGATTCCAAAGCTCGTGAAGAATGGGATTGGGAACCGGACTATGATGTGGAGCGCTTCTTCAATGAGTATTTCCTGCCTGAAATAAGAAAGCGATATCAGTAAAATTACAAAAAACGGTTATTTTCAGCGGTCATTCAAATGAATGGCCGCTGTTTTCGATTGGGCAAATCCTGATATAATCCGCGTACTTATGAACCTAAAACGGTTGATTATCGTTTTTCTATTGATGCTGCCTTTATTGCTTTTCGGTATCTTGGCGCCTGCTGAGGCATCCCCTTCTTTGCAAGAACAGTTCCCCTCACCTACCCCCGGCCCTGATGGACGAATTCTTTACATTGTACAAGCTGGAGATAGCTGTTTTCGAATTGAAGCCTTATACGGGATCACTGTAGATCAACTGCGCAGTTTGAACCCACAGTTAGATGAGAACTGTACTCTCGGAGTTGGAGATGAACTCATGCTTGGCATCGGCGGTCCGGCCGCGTTATCACCGACACCGGGACCATCGCCAACATTACCGCCTCCTACTATTACACCCACGCTGCCAGCAGGCACCACCGAAATTTGTGTGTTGCTGTATGATGACTTGAATGGAGATGCATTACGCCAAGAAACTGAGCTTGGTATCGCAGACGGCGCTGTCAGCGTAAGCAACACAGCCGGGACATTTTCCGACACTAAAACCACTGTCTCTGTCATTGACCCAGACACTGAAGAACCGCAGCAAGTTTGTTTCACAGATGTACCTGAAGGTGAGTACAACATCAGTATGGCTGTGCCTGACAACTACAATCCAACCATGGAAGTGTCTTATACTTTCACGATCAAAGCCGGTGATCGTGCTTTTGTGGATTTTGGCGCCCAGTCAAAGACCGAGACAGCTATTGAGCCCCCGCCTGAAGATGGTGGAGGTAGTACATCCCCAATTTTCGGGATTCTCGGCGGATTACTCCTTCTAGGTGGACTTGGCCTGGGCTGGTATGCTATCCAACAACGCAAGCCGACAAGTAGGCTCAAGGGCGGCGGATTTTCTAGATAATTACGCCATGTGAAATCAAAAAGCACTTACGGATAATTTGCGTAAGTACTTTTATGTAATTTGTTTAGCCTAGCTAAGGCGTAGTTGGAATTGGACCATAAGCGGGAGTACACACTATATCATAGTACTCCAATTCAACAGCTTTGTTCTGTTCTGCATATGCAGCAGCTTCGTTTCCCATTACACGAATGGTATCTAATTGTTCTAACACTTTTGTAGGCCAATAGCGTGGCAAAGTTAGTAACGGATCATTAACCGGACCTTCAGGGATGTAGTAAGGGCGTTGTGGGTCTTGTACATCCCCCAAAGGCACCCAGTTATACATAAAGGGTCCACGTGGGTTGACAGTAAATCCAACCCTGTACCCAACTTCACGAGCTACTTGGGCTCCGCGTGGAGTGAACCCGCCGCCAGGCCAGATATATGCAATGGGAGTTTTCCCAAAATATGTCTGTATGTTATCAATCGACCCTTGGAGTTCGCTGTAGATAAACTCATCGGTCGAACTGGATACAATATTGATGTTGTGAACCACACCATGGGCCTGATAATCAATCCAACCTTCTGAAGCCAGAGCCACATTTTCTTGCAAGAACTGATCATCGCCGCCAAAAGCACTGATCCAGCCGTTGATTACAGGCCAACCCCATTTCTCCGCATAAGGGCGGAAGTGCTCATAGGCTTCTGCCCGATGTCGGTCATCGTAAGTCAGCACAACTGCCCGATGAGGAATTTGGGTATTGTGGTCCATGAAATCTGCTAATTGAGTGGCATTGATGGCTTCAAAGCCCAATTCTTTTAAGCTGTTCATTAATTTCTTGAAATCCTGCACTGTGATATCGTTTGGATCGAGGTTGCTAGAATCTTTATTGATTCCATGAAACATGATAACAATCACAATGGTTCCTGGTGTAGCGTTGTTAGGATTCCATTTGTCTTGTAAGTATTGACAAGTATCTGTAACATATGTGTGTGGTGCGTCAAGTGGGTTTAAAACTGTGCTTGTGTATATTGGTGGTAACGCCGGTGGCGTACGGGGTGGCATAGTTGCAGTAGGTAACTGTGTTTCAGTAGGGAAAGGGGTAGGTGTGATCAAACCTGCCATCGCAGTTTGGATAGCCTGGGTCATAACTATGTTCATATCAGAGGTAGGTGATGCAGGTGTGCTGGGCTGGCACGCAGTCAAAATAACGGTCAGCAGGCCGAAGCTTAGAAAGATGCGAGAAAGTTGAAACATGGGAGAATTTTACCAATAATCTAAGCAGGGGCAGTTTTTAAATCTGCCCCAATAAAGGGCTTAATCATTGCTGTCGCCCTGAATAAACGCTTCCGTCATCTCCAGGCAAATATTGTCCTTGAACTGCTTGGGAGGCGTCTTGAAAAAGTAGGATGAGGGACCAATGATGGGGCCGTTCAGCTTGCGGTCAATGGCCAGTTTGGCACAGCGTACCGCATCGATCATCACACCAGCTGAATTGGGACTGTCCCACACCTCGAGCTTGGTTTCAACGTTGAGCGGCACGTCGCCAAAAGTAGTGCCCTCCATGCGTATGTAACACCATTTTCGGTCGGTGAGCCATGGGACGTGGTCGCTGGGGCCAACGTGTACATCGTCGGTATTCATCTCGTAGGGGATCATGCTGGTGACAGCGCCTGTCTTGGAGATTTTCTTGCTTTCCAGGCGTTCACGCTCCAGCATGTTTAAGAAATCTGTGTTGCCTCCAAAGTTAAGCTGATAAGTTTGATCGATTTTCACACCGCGATCGACGAACAGGCTGGTGATAGCCCGGTGTAAAATGGTGGCACCTACTTGTGACTTGATGTCATCGCCAAGAATGGGTAGCTTGGCATCGATGAAGCGCTTACTCCAATATTCGCTAGATGCAATAAAAACCGGAATGCCGTTTACGAATGCGCAGCCTGCTTCGATAGCCTGTTCCACATACCACTTGGTTGCCATCTCAGAACCGACAGGCAAGAAATTGAGCACAACATCCGTTTTGGTCTCCTTGAGCAAGCCTACAATATCGGCGGTGGGCCCGGGGGCCTTTTCGATCACTTCAGCCAGATACTTCCCCAGCCCGTCGTGGGTCATCCCTCGTACCACAGGTACGTTCATTTTAGGAACATCTGTGAACTTATAAGTGTTATTAGGGAAGGAAAATATAGCTTCAGTAATATCTTTCCCCACCTTAGCAGCACTGATGTCAATGCCAAGTGTGAACTCAATATCTTTGATGTGATACCCACCCAAGTTAACATGCATCAGTCCGGGGACCGTGTCGGTATCTTTTGCGTTGCGGTAGTAGTGTACGCCTTGTACTAGTGATGATGCACAGTTTCCCACACCAATGATAGCGACACGTACTTTTTTATTTGCCATGAATAATACTCCTTGCGTTTTGAATAGCAATTAATGACTGATAAATCTACCTCAACCATTCCTATTCAAAATATGCTTATTGTATAATGATACTACTTTATCATTTGAGATAAGCTATGACATTGCCTGAAAAAGCTGTAAAACTGGAACGTCTCCTCGCGCTCACACGCGAGCTTGGATCTGCTCCCGACAAAGAGCAGTTTTTCCAACGTCTAACAATCGCTGCCACTGAATTAACAGATAGCGAGGTAGCGTCTATCTTAAAATTTGACAAATCTTCGAATTCCTTGCGATTTATTTCTGCACCCTGGTTCCACCAGGAATCCCTCAAAGAGGTTATCGTACCGATTGACGAAAGCATGGCAGGCTGGGCCTTTGGAAATAATAAACCGCTGATTATTCAGGATGTAGCGAAAGATTCTCGTCATTTCAAGGCAGTTGATCAAATTACTAATTTTACAACGACTTCATTGCTGGCGGTCCCGTTGGCTTATCAAGGGAACACAATTGGAGTGCTCGAAGTAGTCAACAAATCAGGTAATGCACATTATACCGAGGATGATGTCACAATTCTAGAGATATTAGCATTATACGCTTCTACAACCTTATGGATCTCCATTCTGGAAGCAAGCTTCCAAAGCGCGCAAAACAACTTAACTGACTTGGAACGTCTAAAAAGCAACTTTATTGCTATTACTTCACATGAATTGCGCACACCGCTTGGTTTGATTCTTGGGCATGCCACCTTCTTAAAAGAGATGATTTCTGAAGAACATCACGAGCCCATGGAAACCATAATTCGCAATGCTACTCGGCTCAAGGAGATCATCGAAAGACTAACAGATGTTGATAACTACGAGACCGGCATGTCCAGCATCCGTCAACGCAAGTTATCGATTCCACGTCTAATTAATAAGGTGGTTTCTTCTTCCAAAGAAATGGCGACCAGCAAAAATATTACCTTGCAGACCGATATTCCAGATGAAGGATTAGAAATAGAAGCTGATATAAACAAGATTACAGTTGCAATCAGCAACCTTATCCACAATTCAATCACATTTACAAATGAAGGTGGAAAAGTATTGGTAAAGGCAGAAGGTGTAACCGGTCATGTACAGGTATCCGTGAAGGACAATGGTATCGGTATCCCTGCCGATGATCTATCATATGTATTCGAACGCTTCTTCCAGGTTGAGTCGCATCTTACCCGGCGCCATCCTGGTATGGGATTGGGCCTCTCAGTTGCCAAGACCATGATTGAGTTACATGGTGGACGCATTTGGGTTGAAAGTGTCGAAGGACAAGGAAGTACATTTATATTCCTCCTGCCATTAAAGCCCAAGCAAAAGAAACTTGCCAAACAAGAAACTATCCCCTGACCGTATGGAACCGCGCTTTGTCGTTGCCGGCTTTTTGCGCCGTGAATATTTGTTGCCACCTATCGGCCATCCATTGCTGGATGCACCAGGCGGGAATTTGCTTTACACAGCAGGTGGTTTACGCGTTTGGGAAACAGATATCGGTTTGTTTGGGCGCGTAGGTGAAGATTATCCATTTCAGTGGCAGCAGGATTTTGAATCGCGTGGGTTTGATACACAGGGTCTGAATGTTTTGCCCGGAAGTCTTGATTTACGATATTTTCGCGCCTACTCTGAAACGTTTGAACCGAGCCATTCCAATCCGGTTTCACACTTTGCTCGTCGGAATCTGACCTTTCCAAAAACTCTGTTAGGCTATCAATCTCCAGCTGAATCCCAATCTAGCCCACGTCAACCGCACCCACATGCCCCAACTGTCAGTGAAATACCCCATGAATATTTGAAAGCAAGTGCTGTACACCTTTGCCCCATGGACTTTATCAGTCAGGGGCAGTTGCTAACCGCTTTCAAGGCTAGACTAAATACCACAATCACACTCGACCCTGAACCTGCTTATATGATTCCCGATTTTCTTAAAAACCTTCGCGAATTACTTGATGGGGTAACGGCATTTTTGCCTTCCGAAGAGGAGCTACAATCCTTGTTTTGGGGTGAGACCAATGATCTTTGGGAGATGGCAGAACATTTAAGCGGTTATGGATGTGAACTAATCATCATCAAGTTTGGTGGACAAGGACAGTTAGTGTATGATGCGACAGGCAAGCATCGCTACGAACTACCAGCATATTCCTCACGAATGGCTGATCCCACTGGCGCGGGAGACGCGTTCTGTGGCGGTTTTTTAGCTGGTTATCAAAAAAACAATGACCCAGTGGAAGCAGCCCTGTATGGAAATGTTTCCGCATCGCTCAAAGTAGAAGGTAGCGGAGCATTTTTCCCACTAGACGTAATGCCCGGGTTGGCACAGGCCCGTCTAGATACCCTACGAGATTTAGTACGCAAAATATGAGAAAGCCAACAATTATCAAACGCTTGCTCGATCTAACGGTGAAGATTCAACAAATCCCTGCGCCTTCTTTTGCTGAAGTCAAACGGGCACTGTATGTCAAAGGATTGTTTCAAGCCGAAGGCCTGGTAGACATCTCAATGGATGAGGTGAATAATGTGTTCGCACGCTTGCCAGGGGGAAATAAAGGTAAACCGTTGCTGGTCAGCGCACACCTAGATACGATATTTCCCATTAATACAGATTTGAGTACATCTCAAAAGAAAGATCGAATCACCGGGCCAGGTATTGGTGACAACTCACTAGGAATCGCTTCGCTATTTAGCCTGCTATGGTTGCTGAAAGAACGTAAAATCATCCTGCCCGGTGATCTGTGGTTGGTGGCTAACACCTGTGAAGAAGGGTTGGGCAATTTACGTGGAATGCGAACTGTAGTGGATCGCTTTGGTGCAGAGGTGCAAGCCTACCTTGTTATCGAGGGTTTATCATTGGGGTATATTCAACACAGAGCTTTGGGTGTGCAACGTTATCGCATCACATCCAAAACTAAGGGGGGACACTCTTGGTCTGATTATGGGGCACCTTCCGCTATACACGAACTCTCCGCATTGGTTATGAACCTGACTGCAATTCCCTTAGCCAATGAACCACGCACAACAATGAACGTTGGTCGCATGGGTGGCGGCACATCGATTAATGCTATCGCATCTGAGGCATGGCTGGAGTTGGATTTGCGCTCTGAGAACCCGCAATCTCTATCAGATCTGGTACATACTGTAGAACAAATAATTGAAACGGCCAGCAGTCCTGAAGTTAGGATGGAAGCGGAAATGATCGGGCAACGCCCAGCCGGAGAATTATCCACAAATCATCCCCTGGTAAAACTGGCTGAAGATTGTCTTAAAGAACAAGGAATTAAACCGAAATTGATGATCGGTTCTACGGATGCCAATGTGCCACTCAGTCACGGTCTTCCTGCAGTAGTACTAGGAGTGACGAATGGTGCTGGTGCGCATACAACCAAGGAGTTCATCTATACTGAGCCGGTGGAACGGGGTATAGAGCAATTGGTCAGGTTTGTAAGCAAGGTTTGGGAATAAGCCCTTATACCAATACTGGCATCATGAAATTCATAGATTTATACAGCATTTTTTGCAGGCGTCTATCTCATATATCACGTGATGCAGTAGAATTACATAACTCATGTTACGCAGTTGAGTAAAGGATAAGCGGATAAAATCAGGTCAAGGA
>CAZCPP010000080.1:0-14748 GCA_964500655.1 uncultured Anaerolineaceae bacterium
TTAAAGAACACTACAAATCTATTGTACAAAACTGTAATATAGTTGTAAAATATCAATTGCCTATATGTTTTATAGTTTATACCTATATAATGATAAGGGCAGAAATGGAAATTCACCAACTAACCTATTTTGTTGCTGTGGCTGAGACCGGCAGTTTTACCCGGGCTGCTGAGCATTGTAATGTTGCGCAACCTTCACTCAGTCAGCAAATCATGAAACTTGAGCAGGAACTGGGCGAGTCATTATTCGACCGTTTACCCCGCCGAACAGTTTTGACTGAAGCCGGACGGATGCTGTTGCCACGAGCTAATTCGATCCTTGCTGAGTTGCAGGATATTAAGCATGGATTAAATGTGGATGTAGAAGATGGACGCGGTGTTCTGTCTGTAGGTTTCATCCCTACCATTGCCCCCTTTGTGTTACCGTGGGTGATAAAGCGCTTCAATCAGGATTTTCCACTAGCGACTTTATCCGTACACGAAGATTTAACTGAAGTTCTGGTACAGGATATCACTGACGGAAAACTGGATGTAGGCATCACCAGTCTACCGATTCACAACAAATCAATCCGAACGCAAGAATTACTCTCTGAGCCACTATTAGTGGCATCTTCGCGCGAACATGAAATTGTCAGCCGGGCCTCATTTCACGTCAAAGAATTAGATCAGTTCCCCTTCATAGCACTCAGCGAGGTGCATTGCCTGGGTGAACAGGTGCAATCTTTTTGTTACCAGAAAGATTTGGATTTACAAATCGTCTGTCACACATCACAACTTTCAACAGTACAAAACTGTATTGCGACGGGCTTAGGCGTGTCGCTTGTACCGCGGGCATTAGCGGTCAGTGACACATCTGAACGCATCTCCTATCGTGCGCTTAGTGATTCTGCACCCCAACGCAAAATTGCAGCTGCCACACATGTTGAAAGGAGACAATCTTTCCTGGCTATAAAATTCATTGAAAGGGTGCGTGAAGAATATCCCTCGGTACCCAATCCAAAATGATGTTTTTTCTTTGACGGGAAAGTGCGATACGAGTTGTGCGGCACCCTTTGCAGGACCCAGTCAAGCTCATCGCCCCGATGTCCCCGTTCACTTGCACCTGTGATGCAAGCACAGGCGGGCCGAGAGCCCGCCGCCGTTCGTCGCGAGCGACGAAGGTGCTACGCGAGGGCGAAACGGCCTTCGGGAGAACGAACGGTGCTTCGCGAGGACTCTCGCAGCACAGCGGAGATCCCCGAAGGGGAGAACCCACGACCTTATATTCCCCTTATGGGGGCACAGATGTGACAAAAAAGAGCCACCAAAACGGTGACTCTCTGTGGGCGCGGCGGGACTCGAACCCACGACCTCACGGATGTGAACCGTGCGCTCTAACCAGCTGAGCTACGCGCCCGTAGTGGCGGGAAGATCCCAAAGCTTCGGGATTATAGTGCAGGTCAGGGGCTTTGACAAGTCTGCCTATGTTTACTGCATTACTGCAGGTTCCGGCACGACAATTGCCATAATAAGGTATGCGATCACGATTCCTGGCCCCGTTAAAAAGAAACCCAGTACAAACAGTAAACGGACAACAGTCGGGTCGATATTGAGGTATTCGCCCAACCCGGCGCAGACGCCAGCGATCATGCGATTGGTGTTGCTGCGGGTCAGTTGTTTATAATCAGTGCTCATTACGTACTCCTTTCGTAAGTAGTTCTACATTACTTACGCAATGCAGCAGGGATGGTTGCAAGAGTCAGGGGATGAAAAAAGTTCGAGAGACCAAGCTGGTTGGTGGTCCAGCAACGGTAAGCATCTCAGCTATAAGGGTATAAGGGAGGGGATCTGATGGTAAAGTGACACCACCCGCGGCAGAATTGTTGCAGACCACAAGCCCGTCAAAAGCACAGAAGGGTGCAGTTGTATCGTTAAAGGTGTGAATAGGAGTTCCAAGTGGATCATTCAGAGTGAAGGTGATTGATGTAATCCCGTCTCCATTGAGTAGGCCAACAGTAGTATCCCAGCCTTCGGCTTCAAAATCTGTATCAGCAATATTTGCTATGGTGGTTCCATCGGTGGGGGGGACAATAATATCCAAATATGTGATAACTGGAACCACAAAGGTACGCGTAACTGTTTTGGATTGGCCGCTATTGCTGAGCACTGTCGCTTCGATTGTGTAAGTGTCACTATTTAGAGTAACGCCTTCTTTATCAGCCTCCCGGCAGGGTCCATCCCCCCGAAAGACGCAATAGGCAAACACTGCATCTGTATATGTTTGAATAACAGTTCCAACGGAGTTTGTGAGAGTGAAAGAAACGGACGCAATACCATCCCCGTTGTTTGCACCTACATTCGGATCCCAGGCTTCTGCTTCAAAGGTCGTATCATCATTGCGGTAATATTGGTTCCATCAGTGGAGGGCATGATGATATTCAGTTGAATTGGCTTTGGTGGGGGTGGTGGATCCTTCGGTGGTTTTTTCGGTTTTGGTGGTGCGGGTTGTGGAGGGGGAGGAATTATTACTGTGGGTGGGATGGGTGTATCAGGAATACTCTGAGGGGGAGCTTCGGTTGGGATGGGTTCAGTGACTGGGGGTGCTTCCGTTGATATTGCTGGGGGGATGTAGCCTGCAAGACCTGTAACGGTTGAAATCGGAGTTTGCAAGGAAACTAGCAAGGTCGCTAGACGGTCTTCGGGAACAGAAGCAGGATCGAGGTCTCGCAAGACATCCAGAATGATTTTCAGGCTGATATTTCCAATTGGTGTGAAGGAATCTGCACTATAATCAGCTGATTTTGTCGCATTGATAGAAATTGGTATCGATTCATTCCCCGAGAGATCGTACATGGGGCGGAATATTTGTGTTGTCCATCCATGTAGTGAACAAATCAATATGATGAGAAGGATAAATATCAATATTCCGCGGAACGACCGTGATTCCTTATCACTCTTCTGATTCATCACCGTGCCCATGCATGAGGTCTAAAAATTTATCCACAACTTGTGGATCGTACAGAATTCCCCTAGCCTTTTCTATTGTGTCAAAAGCTTCATTAACAGAACGAGCTTTCTGGTATATGCGCTCTGAACGGATTGCATCATATGCGTCTACAACAGTAAAGATTCTCGCCTCCAATGGAATCTCAGTTCCTTTTAAACCGCGAGGATAGCCACTGCCATCCCAAAATTCATGGTGACAATACGGTATATTGATGGCCTCTTCAAGGTACTCAATGTCTTTTAGAAACTCGTAAGCGAACTTTGGATGCTTTTTTACAATAACCCATTCATCTTTTGTTAGTGAACCTGATTTATGTAATATTTTATCGGGGATAGTAAGTTTACCAATATCATGTAAAAACGCACCGCGACGCACATGAACGAGTTCTTCTTCGGAAAATCCCATTGCCCTAGCAAGCCTGGTCGTTAAATTTACTACGCGATGAGAGTGCCCAAGCGTTTCATGGTCACGTGCTTCCAGGGTCTTTGCCCAGCCCTCAATAGTGCTGTCATAAGCTGACATTAAATCTGAACGGGTTTTATGCAGACGTTCCACCATAATGTTAAATTCTTGTGTTAAACGAGCGACCTCATCACGACCGGTTGATATGACTTGTACTTCTAAATTTCCCTCAGCGATGAGAGAGGCGGCTTTTTCCAACCGGAGAATAGGCTGGCTAATGAAGTTTGAGATCACAATTCCTACAGCAATAACCAGAAGAGTTGAAACAATGACCAGTATTAGAATTCTCGGCCAAGTAGTACGGCTCATGCGTACCAGGAAATTTTGTGAAAATGCTGCGCCGAGTAAACCTAAGTTTTCCCCGCGGGCTTTCCATGCCCCTAGAATTTCGCTGTATTGAATATCTGAAATAGTAAGCCCCCGAATTGGACTTTCGTTGGTTTGATTGTTGAGAACATCAAGGGATATAAGGGGGCCGATAGCTGGATCTTCAACGAAAGTGGTTGCAATGGAAATTCCCATCGAGTCGTAAAGAGTGATTTGTGCTAGAGTTTCTTCACGTAGTTCTTGTGCCAGCCTGTTTACAGAGCGTCCAATCAAAATTGCACCTGCTAAAGATTGATTTTCATCGAGTACTGGCCCACAGATGAAAAAATGTACTCCATATGGAGTATCATAATATGCAGCGAACTTATTTCCACGCGCGTCGCTGTGATTTTGGATAACAAGCTGAACTATATTCCAGGAGCGCATCTGCGCACCCCCTTGCGTATAAATATACTCCTCAATCGGACCACCCTGTTGATGATACATAGAGAAAACGGAATTTCCCTCTACATTAAGGAAAACGACAACATCTTCTTGTGTATTAATTGCTATTGGTAAGGCCAGATTTCGAAGCGCCAATGTATCTTGATTTTTAACGGCTTGGGGAACATCGGTTGTGTTAGCCAGCAACCGCAAAGTTTCAAGCATTTGGTCTTCTTGCCGCACCATGCCTTCCGCAGCCAGTTTCCCCACTTCGATTATTTGATTGACAAAACGTTCCTGAATGGAATCTGAAGCAACTTGCCAAGCCATATAACCAGCTGCAATTGCGAGTGCGATTGCGAGCAGCATAAATGGTAGGATGATTTTTGTGCGAATAGATATGAACCGATCTAAAAATAGACGTTTCATAATAACAGAATAATGCTAATTATATATTGTGACTGTCACTGACAAGCGAGAATCATCCTTGCAACCACCATGCAAACTTGTCGAGAAGACTTTGTGGATTCAGTTAATATTTTCTGCTTTCGAGGTAATTCGTAGTGGCTGCATATAGCAGGAAAAACCCTATCGCAAATAAGAATACACCTTGTACTCCCATCCAACCGATTTGATACAAACCAAATCCTGCAAACAGGATGCCCACGAGAAAGTAGAATATAGCATTGCGGCGATATGCCGAGCCGAGTCGCTCAGATTGCAAAAGGCTACGTTGAGTTACCGTTTCGATCACCCGCACCTGCTCCTCGTGGCGGTCTTTGCAGGCCAGGCTATCGTCTACTTCTGAAGTGCAATTCGTACATAATCCACGCTGGCAATGTCTACAAATGCCCAGGGCCAATTCGTTTGGATGATAGTAACAATTCATAGTCTATTCTCCGATGATCTGCAAAACTAATTCCCGGCTGCGCGAGCGGACATCAAAATCTACGTAGATGACTTGTTGCCAGGTCCCGAGTGTTAGTGTACCATCAACAAAAGGGATGGTTAACGAAGGTCCAAGTAGTGCAGCTCGGATATGGCTGTGTCCGTTCCCATCATGCCACTTCGCGTTATGCGCGTACTCCCTATTTTGCGGGATGATCTCTTCGAACAGGCGGCGCAAGTCGCTCACGCAGCCGCTTTCGTACTCGATGGTTGTCAGAGCGCTGGTCGAAGACGGACAGAATATTGTCACTGTTCCGCTGCTAATTTCGCTGTCGTTTACAACCTGGGCAATATGCCCCGTAATTTCCTTTACATCCGCATTACCCTGTGTACTTAATTGGATTGAACCCGTCTTGACCATGTTATTTTCCTCGCTTAATGACCTTATCGTCGAATTTTGCGTTTAGCTCGTCAAGTACAACTTGCAATTTACGCTCCTTTTCACTTCCTGAATCCCATAGCTCTAATTGTCGCATTGGCTCACCCAGTCCGCTGACGCCAACCCCGATCAGCCGAACAGCCTGCCCCGATTTTCGTATTTTTCGCAATAGCCCGAGCGCAGTATCGGCAATTTCATTTTCTTGATTGGTTGTATTTGGTAGTGTGACCTGCCGGGTCAGAGTAGTGAAATCAGGCCAGCGTATCTTCAGTTTGACAGTTGTACCTGCCAGATCATTTTTCCGCAAGCGACGTCCGACTTTTGCCGAAAGATCAGACAGAGTTTTCTCAATGGATTTGTCATCTCGTTCATCGCGTGAAAATGTGACTTCCTGACTGATAGATTTTATCTCACGTTCGGTCATCACCGGTCGGTCATCTCGCCCCCGGGCATGCTTGGCCATCTCCCGACCGTTTTCACCGAACAGATGGATCAGCTCGTCTTTAGGCCAGGCAGCGATATCGCCAATCGTGTGGATACCCAATTCACTCAACCGAGCCGATGTTTTAGGGCCTACTCCCCATAGCATATCAGCAGGCAGTGGGGATAGAAAATCGGCTTCTTTCCCGTCCGGGACGATTGTCAGTGCGAATGGAGGTTTTCCTTCCTTTGCGGCTTTTTTCCCTACTTCGGTAGCGATTTTTGCCACAAGTTTGTTCGGTGCGATCCCGATGGAACTGGGTAAACCTAATTCGTCGCGGATGCCACCCTGAAGTCCCCGGGCGATGCGTTTTAGAGGTTCCGTCAACTCGGAAATATCAAGGAAGGCTTCGTCAATCGATATTTGCTCTACCATGGCTGTTAACTCTCGCAGACGATTCATCACCTGTTTGGAGGCCTTGCTGTACAGGCGATGATTTGA
This sequence comes from uncultured Anaerolineaceae bacterium, assembly GCA_964500655.1. Taxonomy (GTDB): domain Bacteria; phylum Chloroflexota; class Anaerolineae; order Anaerolineales; family Villigracilaceae; genus JAABUE01. The sequence continues at coordinate 6,447 of CAZCPP010000080.1, forward strand.
CGGGATGATGATAAGCTCAGGGCAAAGGCGCAAAGCGCGAAACATGGGCATCGCCGACCGGACACCAAACTTCCGCGCTGCATAAGAGCAGGAAGAAACAACGCCACGTTCACTCGGTTTGCCACCAACTGCGAAGGGTTTTCCCTGCAGTGAGGGATTTTTATTCTCCTCGACGGCGCAGTAAAAAGCATCCAAATCCAGGTGCAGTATCGTACGTTCCATACCTATATTATAAGGAAGAATGGTCAAAAAGGCGTATTGTACTTATACGCAAGCAAAGATATACTATATATATCGTGTAACTTTATTTTTTGAGTTCTGGATGGGCTCGAGCGCATTGTGATAGATTGTTTTAGGAGGCAGATATGAAATCGCTTTCCAAATTTTTGGCTGCAAGCACCCTGCTGATGTTGATTGTTACCGCTTTCCCAGCGTTAGGAGCCAGCACAGTGCAGGCGGCCACCTGCGATTGGGCGCAGTTTATTATGGATGTGACTGTGCCGGATGGGACAACATACGCGCCAGGCGCATCGTTTGTGAAAACATGGAGATTAAAAAACATCGGCACTTGTACGTGGACCACTTCTTATGCGCTGGTGTTTAGTAGTGGCGAAAAGATGGGTGCGCCTTCCGCAGTAAATTTCCCGCACAATGTTTCTCCAGGAGGGACGGTTGATTTGAGCGTAACAATGACCGCACCCAGCAACGCTGGACATTATTATAGTTATTGGAAATTACGTAACGCCAGCAATTCTATCTTTGGGATTGGATCAACTGCATATAAGGCTTTCTGGGCTGAGATTTTTGTCGGATCATCAGCTGGGGTGGGATATGACTTCACTGCAAGTGCGGCTTCTGCTACATGGACGAGTGGTGCAGGGACGCTCCCTTACCCTGGGACAGATGGTGATTCTAAAGGATTTGTCTTGAAAAAGGATAAACCCAAGTTTGAAAGTGGTGTCGAACTTGGGAACCCAGGTTTGTTAGTAGCGCCGCAAAATATTTACAACGGTTATATTAGGGGTGTTTACCCTGCAATACGAGTGCAAAGTGGTGATCGTTTCCAGGCCACTATTGGTTGTGAATATGGCGCAACCAATTGTTATGTCAGTTATCGCCTGGATTATCAGATTGGCAGCGGACCGATCAGAACGTTTTGGTCTTTCCGAGAAAAATATGAAGGACAGACGTATAATGCCAATTTGAATCTCAATTCGCTGGCTGGGCTGGATGTAAAGTTCATTTTGTATATCTCAGCTTATGGCTATGCAACTGGTGACCGCGCGATTTGGGGGAACCCGGTTATCTCTCGAGCTGGTGCGCCATCGGTCACGGTAACACCATCTGTTACCGGAACAGCACCGACACCGACATGGACGGTTGCACCTTCTAATTGCGACAAGGCACAATTTATCGCCGATGTAACTGTGCCAGATGGTACAGTCTTTGCACCGGGTACCGCTTTTTCTAAGACTTGGCGATTGAAGAATATTGGTGCTTGCACGTGGACGACCTCATACCAGTTGGTTTTCTACAGTGGCGAGAAGATGGGTGGTCCCGATGCGTTGACCTTCCCCACATCGGTTGCGCCCGGTCAGACGGTTGACTTGACTGTAAGCCTAACGGCACCAAATACAGCTGGCACCTACCGAGGGTATTGGATGTTTAAAAATGGGAGTGGTGCGTTGTTTGGTATAGGCACATATGCCAATAAACCCTGGTGGGTGGAAATAAATGTGTCAGGGACTAGCATAACCAATACTCCCACAACTCCCACACCTACCTATACCGCTACCGCGACAGGAACGCAACCTAGCCCGACCGCAACTGCCACCGGGACTGTCGCAACGTCAACCGAAACCAATACGCCTGGAACACCTACTGTTACAAATACACCGGGAACCCCAACAGTAACCAATACACCAGTTCCTGGCTGTGATAAAGTTGAATTTGTTTCCGATGTGACCGTGCCTGATGGAACCGTGTTTGCTCCGGGAACGGCATTTACAAAGACCTGGCGCATGAAAAATGTTGGCTCTTGCACCTGGAACACATCTTACACTCTGGTATTTCATACCGGCGAGCAGATGAACAGCCCAGCTGTTGTGGATTTCCTAAGCGATGTTGCACCTGGTGAAACTGTAGACCTGTCCGTAGATTTTACAGCACCAAATACCGAGGGAACTTATCGTAGTTATTGGATGCTTAAAAATGCCTCCGGCAATCTATTTGGTATTGGAGTCGATGGTGATAAACCTTTCTGGGTTGAGATCAATGTGTCTGGTTCTAGTCCTGGCTCAACGGCTTACGATTTTGTAGCAAACTATTGTTCAGCCCAATGGATCAGTGGCGCAGGTGTGTTGCCTTGCCCGGGCGCACAGGATGATGTCAACGGCTATGTCTTGAAACAGGATGCACCTAATCCAGAAAATGGCGTCACCAGCGCTGAACCTGGGTTATTGGTTGCACCACAAAATGTCTATAATGGATATATTCAAGGAGTCTATCCAGCTTTTGCTATACAGAGTGGTGATCGATTCCAAACAACAATTGGCTGTCAGGCTGGCCGTTCTAGTTGTTATGTGACCTATCGTCTTGATTACCAAATTGGGACAGGGCCAATCCAGACCTTCTGGACATTCCGTGAAGCATATGAAGGCCGAGTGTATCAGGCAGATCTTGATATCAGTGCTCTAGCTGGGCAGGATGTTAAGTTTATCCTTTCGGTATTAGCTACTGAATCAGCAGCTGGCGATCATGTTTATTGGATCGGATCGCGAATCTACCGGCCGTAATTCAGCTCTGTGAAAAAGAATGCCTCCAGCGTTTACCGTTGGAGGCATTTTACTTGCATGTGGAATTTATTTTTCTCTACGAGCCTTCATGACAATGCGAATGGGTGTACCCAAAAAACCGTATTGATCACGGAAACGATTTTCGATATATCGTCGATAAGAAAAATGTGCTAGCTTTGGTTCGTTGACGTGGATCAAGAATGTCGGTGGGTCAGAACGTACTTGCGTGCCATAATACATTTTCAGTTGCCTGCCTGCACGCGAGGGTGCCGGGTGCACATCCTGTGCGTTGTGGATTACTTTATTTATTTTCGATGTTGTCAGACGAACCAAACGCTCTTCTTGCACACGTAATGCCAGCGGCAGTACCTTGTCTACCCGTTGACCAGATAAGGCCGAGATGAACAGAAATGGAACGTAATCCATGAAATTTAATTCTTGGCGTATGTGTTTTGAGTATGCATCCATCGTGTAAGTATCTTTTTCGACGGCATCCCATTTATTTACCAACACCACGCAAGACTTCCACGCATCCAGGATAAACCCAGCAATGTGTGCATCCTGCGAAGTGATCCCGGTTGTTGCGTCGATCAATAACAGACCCACATCAGCGCGCTCGATTGCCTTGAACGAACGCAGAACACTATATTTTTCAACGCCAGGATCAATCTTCCCTCGACGGCGAATGCCGGCAGTATCGATCAACGTGATATCAAGCCCTTCATACTTGATTTTCGTATCCACCGCGTCGCGAGTTGTTCCGGGTATGGGGCTGACAATAGCTCGTTCCTGACCGACGAGTTTATTCAACAAGCTAGATTTCCCTGCATTGGGTTTACCGACAATGGCGATCTTAACCCCCTCGTCCTCCACCTCATCCTGCTGAGGTGGGAACGAGCCGACCAAACTATCCAAAAGGTCTCCCGTACTGGTTCCATGCAGTGCTGATATCGCGTAGGGTTCCCCTAGCCCCAGCTCATAGAACTCAACTACGTTCTGGCGACGAGCTTCACTTTCACATTTGTTTACTACAAGAAAGATTGGTGGCCAGAATTTCCCATCTGGCAATTTCTTTTGGTAGCGACGTAGGATGTCGGCAACATCACGGTCGGGTGCAGTCACACCGGATTCTCCATCCGTCAGGAATAGGATCGCATCTGCATCTTCAATGGCAATCAGTGCCTGTTCTTTGATCTGTTGGATGAAGTCAGCAGAACCAACTGAAAGAGGTGTTTTCCCGCCATGCGATGGGTCGATCCCCCCCGTATCGATTACATGAAATTCAACACCATTCCATTCAGATTCAGATAGTAATCGATCACGGGTTGTGCCAGGTGTATCATCTACGATTGCAAGGCGCTCACCAACCAAGCGGTTGAACAAAGTGCTCTTCCCAACGTTGGGTCGTCCAACTAAAGCGACAACATACTTAGACATGAAATGATTTCGAATTTGAGGTTATGGTGTAGGTGTTTGGAGAGCGGTTTTGCTTATCACCACTTCAACAGTTTCGGGCAGGATGGATTCAACCACAATATCAGATACCAGAATTTCTACGATTGGGGTTAATTGAAACGTTCCTTCTTCCAAATCGGTAACATCGAGAAATACGCGAATTTCCTGCGGTGAAAGTGTTTCTAACAATGGCAATGGTCCCGAGAGAATTACATCCACGATTTCAGGTGATATTTGTGTGAACCAATCATCTGGAAGACCTTCAATTTCGATAACCTTACTAGAGAGTGTCTGGCTACTTTGAATTGGGGAGACATTTACATTTACCAATACAGTTTGTTCACCGACTAACGATACACCTTCAGGTAGGTTAATAGCCAATCGTGTGGATAACTCGTCGTTTGCATTTTCAAGATCAAGTGGTTGAGTTTCTAGCACACCGGTTAGTGAATTGACTACTTCAGGATCACCAGAAAAGACAGTCACCACCGGTGGGAATACGGAAATATTTGCTAGACGGTAACCACTGGCAACCTGTCCGCTGACAACAACCTTAACTGCTAAATCTCGGTATCCACCTTGCTGGCTAACCGGTAGTGTAACCAGCACTTCAGCGGGATTTAGGCTAAGGTTTGTAACAACTTGATCATTTTCGTCAAGTGCTTTCAAAGGTATCAACTCTTCGATATTGTCGCGGGCATCTTCTAAATTAACAGGTACCTGTACTTGTGTGACACGTCCCACTTGTGACTGTGGACCAGAAATTAATACTTCATCTGGTTCCAAAATAGGTTCACCGCTCTGATAACCAATAGCAGGCTCGCCCACGATGTTCAGTTCTACAGAAAATGTTCGTGTAGCGAGTGGCTCTAAGATAATGTTAGCAGTTTTGGGAGTTGCAGAAATGATGCGCAAAGGTCGGGTGGGAATTTGGATTTTTATCTCAAGTGTATGTTCTCCCGCGCTCAGGCCAGAAAGATCAAGTATGGCCTGTATCTCGTTTTCTTCAGTAAGCATTCTTTGCCAAACAGAACCAGGAGCGCGTAAAGATAGTTCAACTTGTTCGGGGATCTCGCCAGTGATGACAAGGCCAGGATCTTGTCCGATTATCTCTACCGGAATAGGATTTGGATATTGACGGATTTCGTCCGGATCTGCGGCTGATACTGCTGCAACCCAAACAGCCAAGGCCATAATTAGAGCCCATAGAAACGTGCGCAAATTAGTTCCTAACCAGCGCATCATTGCTCGTCATCCTTACGCGTGAACAGGAAGGGGAGGAATTGATGATACCATTTGGTTGTTCCCAAGCCACCATTTGTACGGAAGAATGCAATCAGGATATTTTCAAGCCGTTCGATATCGAGGCGACGAATCATACGCCCGGAATGGGCAATAGATATGGAGCCAGTTTCTTCAGAAGTAACTACTGCAACTGCATCACTAGCTTCAGATATACCCAGCGCAGCTCGGTGTCGCAATCCCATCTGTCGTTCGGGAGAACGGGTGAGAATGCCACTGGCAGAAAGTGGCATTACACAAGAGGCAGCCAACAGGCGATTGTTTCCTAATATCACTGCACCATCGTGAAGTGGGGTGTTGGGATAGAAAATTTGCAGGAGGATTTCAGGTGTGACTTTTGCATTCATTCTTACACCGGTTTCGTTATATTCCTCCAAGCTGTCTAACCTCTGTAATACGATTATCGCTCCATGTTGCCGGGCAGAGAGCCGGGCCGTGGCGCTGACGATAGCTTGGATGGTGTCAAGAATTTGTTGGTCAGTTATCCTTCCACCTGCTGAGATGAAATTGCTAGCGCGACCCAGACGCTCCAAACCGCGACGTATCTCTGGAGCAAAAATTACCGGGATAGCCAGTAAGAGAGCTGGCAAAGTACTCTGAATGAGCCAGGAAAAAGCAGGTAGTTCTACCAGACTGGTTAGCACTGCCAATAAAACCACTAAGAAAAGCACACCGCGCAGCAAAACCAGTGCTTGCGTATCTCGTAAGGTGTAGAGCAAAATGAAGAATATTATTGTGACCAGGAGAATGTCAATAACACTCAACCAGTTTACACGTTGGAAGATGAAAAGTAGGTCGTTGAGAAAATCGGTCACGAGATCTGTCGCAAAAGGCGCCAAGAGCACCGGGTTGCTCTATGCGCAAACTTTGCGCTCTCGGCATTATAGATGGATTATATCGGTCGCAACACGCGATCGACCCGTAATTGCTTAAACAATAACACTGCATTGGGTGGTTTTGATTCAATCGCAGCGTCTTTCCAGGCTTGCACTCCCAGGTTTTCAGGTGTGCGCTTTTGATAACCCAGTGATTTCCAGGAAGATTCCTGGCCGGCTAGATTTGGTAGCGGAAAGATCAACGAGGCTTCACATTGCAAATCTTGCGAAGCAACTTCAACTTCGGTGATCAGAGTTTCCAGCGCCCTTTCACTCAGGTATTCTGGTTCAATATAAAGATCAGTTGTGCGAGCCACCAAGTTTTCTACCTGCCAACCGGCCAAACCGACAATCTGGTCATTCTGTAGCAGGAGTAAGAAGGCTCTATCTCCGAACGCCTCCATAACATCCATTTTTGACATTTTTACTGTACCTTGGCTCAATCGAGAGATGATTTTTGCAATTTCTTCTGAGTCACGTGGACGTCCTCGTTGCACCGCGAATTCACCATCTTTAGCTTTTTTCATGATGACCGGCATGGTGTCAGATGAGGAAGAAATCTGCTTCCAGGCAGTCGTCACCTGTTTCCATAAATCGTCGTAAGAGCCGGTGTTGCGAATGACTGTATTCGCACTCTTAATCTTCTCATCCTGGGACCCCTGTGCTTGGATGCGCTTTTGCGCTTCATCACGATCAAAATTGCGTTTTCGCGTCAAACGTTCGATTTGGACATCCTTTGGGGCGTAGGTGATCCAAACGCTGTCACATACCGAGAACAAATTACCTTCGATAAGTTTGATTGCTTCGATCACAACCACCCCTTGGCTTGCTCGCTGTACTAATAGCTCGATTGCCTGTTCAACGAATGGATGAACAAGTTTTTCTAGATTTGATAAGGCTTCTGGGTCGCGAAAAACCAGTCCACCTAACTTTGAGCGATCGATATTTTTGTCTGAATCCAGTATCCATTTGCCAAAGGTTTCAAAAACCGGTTTATACCCGGGCGCATCTTTGGCAATGGCACGGTGGGCAAGCGCATCGGCATCAATTGTATATGCGCCGAGATGCTCCAACATTCGGCGAACAACGCTCTTACCTGTTGCAATATTGCCTGTCAGGCCAATGATATATTTTCCGGGCCACTTGCTCACGCGGTCTCCTTGAATATCAATACTTCGCGTATATATTTTACTGTCTTTTCTTGAAATATGCATCAATTTTACATATCGACTAGTAAAAGTAGATAATTGACGCTCTGGCGTGATGGGATTATGATGAAGGTACCTCAGGTCGGTCGGGCGATCGCGGCTCTGCGTTGACGGAGTCGAGGAAAGTCCGCACTCCAAAGAGTACAGCGTCGGATAGCACCCGGGGCGGGGAAACCGTCGTGAGACGTGAACCTGCCGGAAAGGGCCACAGAAATAAACCGCTACTTCGCAAGAGGTGGTAAGGGTGAAAAGGTGGTGTAAAAGACCACCGGCGCGCGCAGTAATGTGCGTGGCCAGGTAACCCCCGCTGGGAGCAAGGCCAAGCAGAGACGAAGTCGTCTGTGGACGGCGGGAGGCTGCTCGTCTCCATATGTGCGCCTCCATCGGGAGAGCGCCAGTCTCGGGTAGGCTGCAACGAGCGGTGTGGCAACGCACCGCCCAGAGAGATGATCGCCCAGGCACTTGTTGCTGGACAGAATGCGGCTTATAGATCGTCCTGAGGTACTTATTATTCGAAACCGACTGGACAGAACCCCCAAGAGGGGGCGATGTGCGGCTTATTGACCGACCTGAGGTAACAAAATCAACATTTTTGATAAATAGGGAGCCATCTTCTAATATTGGAAGAGAGCTCCTTTCGTCGGTAAAGTTCCAGAAATTTTTTATT
>CAZCPP010000081.1:0-14725 GCA_964500655.1 uncultured Anaerolineaceae bacterium
GCAACAGTCGGCTTTCTCAGAGCACGAGAATCTCTGACTAATTCAACCTACAATAATCTAAATGCTGTATCAACTCTAAAAGAAGTGGAACTCCAAAATTGGGTAAATGATCAACTCAATGAAATCATTTTCATCTCAAACCTTCCATTAATCCTCGATAACGTATTTAGTATGTACACCCATGGAGAAGGTTCCCAAAGCTTCAATGAAAGTTATTCCAACTTGGAAGAATTCTTCCTAAGCGAAATACAACAAAAGCTAAATTTCCAAGAAATGTTTTTGATGGCCGATGTTGGTGGAAAGATCTTATTGTCCACAGATAAAGCCAATGAAGGGCAATATCGCGTATCAAATTCTTATTTTACACAAGGGCGTTTGGCACCATTTGTGCAAAATGTCTACACTTCACCGCAAACGGGTGAGCCAACATTGACCATATCTTCTCCAGTTTATAGCACACATGGCACATTAATTGGAGTACTTGCAGCACACGTAGATTTGGATTGGCTCGACAGTGTTGTCCTAGAGCGTACGGGGTTAGGTGAAACAGGTGAATCTTACCTGGTAGATTCATTAAATAATTTTGTGTCAGAAGCCCGTTTTGGCGATCGTTCTTTTCCGCTTGGTGTGCATACGGCTGGTATTGACGCCGCTCTCAGTGGTCAAGACGGTTTTGGATTATACACAAATTATGCAGGTATTCCAGTAATTGGTTCCTATAAATGGCTAGACGCTCAAGAAATTGCCTTGATTACCGAGATAAGTCAGGAAGAAGGTTTTCAACCTGCGCGCACATTAGCTGCAGAAATTGTTCTGACAGGAGTGCTGTTGTCGGTCCTATTGACCGTTGGTATCTATTTTCTAACCCAACAAGTGACCCGTCCACTTGTTTCCATCAATGAAACTGTTGAAAAAATGGCTGCTGGAGATCTCTCCATCAATATCCCTGTTAAATTTCAGGATGAAATTGGCCAATTGGGCAATAATATCAATCAGATGGCCAGTCAGTTAGATGACCTGATTAAAAACCTGGAAGAGCGTGTTGCGGAACGCACTGCTGAAGTGGAAAAAACCAGCCACCAAGTACAGATTCGAGCCGAGCAATTTGAAGCCATCGCACAAATCTCACGCATCATCAGTTCCATTCAAAATCTGGAAGAATTATTGCCGCGCATTACTCGCATGATCAGTCAATATTTTGGTTTTTACCATACGGGTATCTTCTTACTAGATGAATATCAGGAATTTGCTGTCCTGCGTGCTTCCAATAGCGAGGGTGGACAAAAAATGCTAGAGAGCGGGCATCGCTTAGCGGTTGGAGAGACTGGTATCGTGGGATTCGTCACGGCGACAGGCAACCCGCGCATCGCGCTAGACACTGGTGCTGATTCCGTTTATTTTGACAATCCCGACTTACCCGAAACACGCTCCGAGATGGCTCTACCGCTCAAGGCTGGAAATCAAATAATCGGCGCGCTTGATGTGCAAAGCACTGTGGCAAATGCATTTTCAGAAGACGACATAAACATACTTTCGGCTCTCGCCGATCAGGTTAGCACCGCCATCCAGAACGCGAGTCTCCACGAAGAATCGCGTGAAGCACTGACACAAGCCGAAATGGCCTTCCGCCAATTGACAGGACAGACTTGGACTGATATCCAACGCTTTACGTCAGTTGTCGGCTACAGATTCGACGGAACTAAACCCGAGCCACTAACCGAACCCTCGAACACTTATCAGACTGACGGTTTGAAAGAAGCGTTTTCGATTCCCGTTCAATTGCGCGGGGAAACCATTGGAAGATTACAAGTCAATTCACCATCAGAAGATCACAAATGGTCAGAGGATGAAATTGCAATAATCCGCGCAACCGCAGAACGTGTCGCCTTAGCAGCTGAGAATGCCCGTTTGGTTTTGGATAGCCAGAAACGCGCTTCAAAAGAAAGGGTTATTAGTGAGATCTCAACAAAGATCGGCGCTGCAATAAATTTGGACAATATATTGCAAACCACTCTGCGTGAAATGGGACGCATTTTGCCCGGCGCAGAGATCAGTATTCAGGTAGAGAACGATTAGGCACCGGAGCTTGTTATGAGTATTACCACACATTCTCCATATGAAAGATCAAGAAGGAATTTCTTATATATTGCCAGGCTTTCAACAATAATATTCCTGATTGCCAGCTTTCTATACATTTATTTTGGAGTGATATACCAAAGTTGGACTTATCTCCTGGCTGCTGGGGCTTACATTGTAAGCACTGGAGTTTCGATCTACAGCAGGAGACTCGGTGATATAAAGGAATCTTATTCTGGGGCATGGTCCATCATTTTGGCTACCATCGTCGTAGTGCTGATAACTTCTAGCGTCCAGATTAATGTGAGCTCTGAGGTGGGTTTAACTTCCTTGATTGCAATTCTGTTGATCGCAATTCAGACCCTTCCTCCAGACCAAACATTGCGTGGGGCTATCCTAGGTGCGCTCACCAGTTTATTATGCGGTGCTCTCGGATTCATATCCCCCTTGCCTCAGACTACTAGCGTAACAGCCGATCTCATCATTACATGGATTGCACGAGGCTCCACAATCACTTTTCTTCTCCTGCTAATTATCCAATATCGCACCCTGGCTCTTGCAAGTAAATTAATGACAGCATTTCTTGGTGTTTTGGTGGTGATCAGCTTGACATTTAGCATTGTTATGACGGCCACAACATCACAAACTATGACAACGCAGGTGGGTCAGGGGATGCAAGCACTGGCAGAATCACGCAGTTTGCTAATCGGTGACATAGTAAGTGGACAGGTTGAAAACCTGCAAACATTAGCGTTGAACGAATCAATTCAGGCGGGAGTTACAACTTCCAATTCTTACTATACCGATGATGAAACCCAGGATTTAAATAACATACTATCACGCGATCAAGAGTGGCGAAACGCTTTTGAGAACAGTACTACCAACCCATACATCGATTGGCGATTGAATAACGCCACAGCTGATGATTTAGTTCGCTATCGCGAGCTTAGCCCAATAAATATTGAAACCTTTGTTACTGACAGGAAGGGTGCCGTAGTAGGTGCAAATAACCTTACGACCGATTACTATCAAGCAGATGAAGAATGGTGGCAGGTGGCATTTAACGAGGGCCAAGGTGATATTTATATCGGGCAACCAGTTTTAGATGAGAGTACACAGATTGTGGGTATCTCGATCGCAGTTCCGATGTATAACGAAATTAGTCTCAAGGTCGAAGGCATCATTCATACAACCTTTTCAGCAAATAGTTTGCTTGAAACCGTACAGGGAGTCGATACTGCAGAATCGTCTGCAGAGATAGATATCATCTTCCCGGGAGAACCCGCCAAGCAACTTCATGATGGCATTTTAGAAAATGCAGAGGCAATCGTTCTAACCCATATTGCAGATCTTGAACAATCAAATGAATTCTATGCAACAACTATATACGAGGGTGAAAATAGTATCTTTACTTCATCAACTGTAAGAACCGTCTCTGGTTTACCTGTAGTCAAAAATCTGGGTTGGAAAACTGTCATTCACCAAAACGAGGAAGAAGTATTGGCGCCCGTTCGCGGACAGGTGCGTCTTGTCAGTTTCTTTGGAACAATATTAGCCGGTATTGCTGCCCTGCTTTCGCTTATTGTTGCGCAACGCTTAGCTCGACCGATTACTGATTTGACAGAAATAGCTAATAAAGTTATTGAAGGAGATTTGGCTGCTCGTGCTTCCGTCGCATCTCGGGATGAAATTGGACAATTAGCAAACACCTTTAACACAATGACTTCTCAATTGCAAGAGACACTCCATGGGCTGGAAGAACGAGTGGCAGAACGCACAACGGATTTAGAAAAAAGCTCACAGAAACTCGAAAGACGGGCAGGACAATTTGAAGCCGTCGCGCAGTTAGCCCGTACAATTACCTCCATTCAGGATCTTGACATCCTATTGCCAAGGATTACTCAATTAGTCAGTGAATTATTTGGTTTTTATCATGCCGGCTTATTTTTGCTTGATGAAAGTCGTCAATTTGCTGTGCTCAGCGCTGCGAACAGTGAAGGTGGACAGCGGATGTTAGAACGGAGACATAGCCTTGAAGTCGGAAAGTCCGGCATAGTTGGTTTTGTTACTGCGACTGGGAACCCTCGCATCGCGCTTGACGCTGGAGCTGATGCCGTTTTCTTCGATAACCCCGATTTACCTGAAACACGTTCCGAAATGGCGCTACCCCTGCATGTTGGGAACCAAATTGTTGGTGCTTTGGACGTACAGAGTACGGAACCAAATGCCTTTTCAGAGGATGACGTGGAGGTGCTCAGCATTCTCGCAGATGAGGTCAGTATTGCCATCGAAAACGCGCGCCTACATGAAGAATCGCAACGCCTACTGGCTGATGCACAAAGTGCTTTTACTGACTTCACTCGAGAAGCTTGGCAAAACTTGTCTAAGTCAAGTGAAGTGATCGGCTACAAACTTTCTGGTTCAACAATTCGTTCGCTAGATAAACCAATTGAAAGCGATGGTTCCACGCTAGCAATCCCTATTAAGCTTCGCGACCAGATAATTGGTACTGTGAATATCAACCTTCCCGAAAACAAGGAATTAGATCCTGACGAAGCCGATATCACACAGGCAATGATCGATAGAGTTGGAGCCGCTGTTGAAACAGCAGCACTGCTGGAAGAAACTCGCCGCCGTGCACTGAAGGAGCAGGCAATAGGTGAAATAACCAGCAAGATTGGCTCATCAATCAACATGCGTAACGTACTTCAAACTGCAGTTGAGGAATTGGGTCGCGCTTTACCAGGCTCAGAAGTCATTATTCAATTTACAGATCAAGATGGATCAGGAGGTTCAAAATAATATGAACCAACCCACTGGCTTTCTGACAAACGTATCGGTTAATTGGAAATTAAATCTCATCATTGGTGTCATGATATTTAGTTTGCTTATTTTATTTTTTGTCGGAATTTCGGGTATGCAAGAGATTCAATCATCGTTAGAAGTCAGTAATAATCATTTATTGAATTCGAATACTGCTACTAATGAGTTGAGTGAGTCTGTGTTAATCATACAATCTAACTTTGAAGCGATCCTTGGACCCAATCTTTCTGCCGATGATCGATTTTTCCATCAAGGCGAAATCAATATATTCAAGGAATATGCCTCAAACATCATTCGGAACTATGCGACCATTCACCTTACGTCGAATAATCCTGAGTTGTCTGCTGTAATTCAAGAAAATAATCTCCTTGAGCTGCAAGAACAAGAACGGGCTGCCTTTGTTGAACTACGTAGGGCCTTCGATCAATACACAATTGCAGAAAACCAGTATCAAGAACTTTACTCCCTTGGCTTACAAAATGAATACTTCGCTGAACAGGTTAGAACTCGGTTGGCACAAATTCAACAAAATTTAAGTCAATTAGTGGAAGTAAATAATAACTTTTCACAAGCCTTTAATGAGGCATCTTTCACTGTCTTCCAAGGTACCGTCGGTTTTATGACTATTGTGCTCATCTTCGCGATTTTTGTGGCATGGGTATTTGTAAACGCTATTGCGCGCTCAATTGGCCGCAGATTAGAATATTTGGAAAGATCGGCTTCTTCAATTGAGGGGCACTCATATGACTTGCGTACCACATTCAAAATTGATGGAAGCGACGAAATTGCGATGCTTGGTAATACATTTGATCGTATGTTTGGTCAATTGCAGCACTCATTCATTGAGCTTGAAGAGCGTGTGCAGGAGCGCACGGCTGAACTCGCTGCTACTTCCAAGGTTAGCGAGCGGCGGGCACAACAATTTGAAGCCATCACACTTGTGAGCAGTGCAATCTCGTCCATCCGCTCGCTAGATGAACTTCTTCCCAGAATTACTGAACTTATCAGTCGGCAATTTGGTTATTACCATGCAGGGATTTTTCTAAATGATGAAAATAATGAGTTTGCTGTTCTAGGAGCAGCCAATAGTGAAGGTGGAACGCGAATGCTGGATCGTGGTCACAAGCTTAGAATTGGTGAACAAGGCATTGTGGGATACGCAACCAGTACAGGTAAGGCTCGCATTGCCCTGGATGTCGGTGAGGATGCCGCTTACTTTGACAACCCAGATATGCCAGAGACGCGTTCGGAAATGGCGCTACCGTTAATTAGTAGCGAGACAATTCTTGGGGCGCTGGATGTACAAAGCATAGAAGAATCTGCCTTTAGCGACGAAGATATTAACGTGCTCTCCCTTCTGGCAGATCAGGTAAGCATGGTGATTGAAAACGCGCGTCTTTTCGATCAGGCACGCAGGTCACTTGCCGAATCTGAAACCCTTTACCGTCAATTCCTCCGCCAGGCTTGGAGCAGACTTCCAAGAGAACAAAATTTGGGGGGATTCCGATACGACATCCACGGATCAACTCCAATTGAAGGAAAAGAGTCAAGTGATCCGAACGGATTCAGCGAAGAGGATAGTAAAAAACCGATTATATCGGTTCCAATAGCTATCCGTGGTGAAACCATCGGTACTCTCTCGGTACAGGTTCCAGATGCGAAAAGCATCACTGAAGATCACATGGATATGGTAAACGCAGTTGCTGAGCGCGTAGCGCTATCAGCAGAGAACGCGCGACTATTTGAAGAAACAACCCGACGCGCAGAACGCGAGCGCTTGGTGTCAGATATCACTGTAAAAATTCGAAGTACAAACGATCCAGAGGCTATGATCGAAACCGCGCTTAACGAGTTAAAGAGTGCTCTGGGAGCAACGGATGTAGATTTAATACCACACACTTTGAAAAAAACCGGGGCGTTACCAGAGCTCATTGAATCAACAAAGCAGCAATCTGAAGAAAAATCATCCCGTAAGCAGAAAAAGAAAGTAGAGTAAATATGACATATACAATATCCGTTTCGAATGAAAAAGGTGGCGTAGCAAAAACGACCACAACCATGTCTTTAGGTGCTGCACTCGCTGAACTGGAGAAAAAAGTTCTATTACTTGATCTTGATCCACAAGCGAACTTGACGCTGGCGGCTGGGTTGGAAATTAGCGATATTACAAACTCTGCCAGCAATATCTTAATTGAGGCGGCTCCTCTTATGGATGCGAAATACAGCACCGAAATTGCGAATATCGATATTATTCCCGCGCACCCAAATATCGAAAGTGCTGAACAATTCCTTCCGATGAGAACAAACTATACTGCAGCTATGCGCCAGGCAATTGCTCAGGCATCTCCACTTCCCTATGATTATATTTTATTCGACTGCCCACCATTTTTAGGAGCAATTACACTAAATGCCTTGAGCGCAGCAGACTTACTTATAATTCCTACTCAAGCAGAGTTCTTTTCTGCTTATGCACTACGCAACATGATGGGATTGATCAGGCAGGTGAGGCAAGATTCCAATCCAGATCTCGTATATCGCATCCTGATCACTATGCTTGACCGGCGAAACCGAACGCACCGTAATATTGAAGAGCAGCTGAAAACTACATTTGGAACAGGTCTCTTTGATACTGTTATTGAGATAGATACGAAGTTGCGAGAAAGTCCAATAGCAGGATTGCCTATCACGCAATATAAATCAAATACACGTGGCGCACTACAATATCGTGTCCTGGCTCAGGAGTTAGTGGAATATGTCAAAGAAAAAGAAAAACAACAGGCTTGACAAACTTTTTGACGACATAGATAAAGAGCAAGAGGCGGAGCAGACCAAAGGTCCGGTAAAGAACCGCGCCAAATCGTCCAAGAAAGTCGCTTCAAAGGTTGAAGTTATATCTAGCAGCGATTCTAAGGAACCGTTTGCTGAAATTGATCCATTACTAATCAAAAAGTCTGATCCACCAAAAGCCCCTCTTACGCCATCCGCGATGCTTTCTACAGCATTTCGAACCGATGAAAACAGCTGGTCAACTCTAAAGGTAATTGACGAATTAGAAGAACGTTCATGGGGTTCAGAAGAACAGCTACTTGTAAGACAGGTAGCCGACCAACTCTCTCTTGCCTTGGAAAACGCCCGCTTGTTCCAAGAAGCGCAGCGTCGAGCAAAAGAAATGACTGCCTTGGCCGAAGTGGGTCGAGAGATATCAGCTACACTGGAGTTGCAAGTTGTGCTCGAGCGTATTGCCATTCAGGCCATGGATCTTCTTGACGCACCAACCAGTGCAGTCTATGTGCCAGATAAAGAGTTTAGAAAGTTGTCTGCGACCATAGCCTTGGGAATAGACTCAGAGGAAATAAAGGGCGATCCGCTTACTATTGGTAAAGGGATTTTGGGTAATCTCGCTCGAAAAAAAACTGGTGCAATAATTAATGATGCGATAGATCAGCCAGATGCTGTCACAATTAAAGGGACAATAAATACCCCCAATGAGCATCTTATGGCGGCGCCCATATTGTCACAAGATGAATTAAGTGGTTTGCTTGTGGTCTGGCGTGTTGGCCCCTCTCAACAATTTACTGAACCTGAATTTGAATTTTTAGAAAGCCTGGCCCAACAAGCTGCCATCGCTGTGGAAAATGCCAATCTGTTTGAAGAAACAGAGGAGCGTGCAGAAGAGTTAGCTGTACTTAACGAGATGGCCAGGGAGCTCTCCACAGAGATGAATATTAAAAATATCTCTGAAACTGCTTATCGTTACATCACCCGCCTGATTGATACCAATAATTTTTTCATTTCCATATTTGATGAAATTTCAAATCTAATTCACGATGCACTGACGATTGAAAATGGGGAAAAGATAACAATAGCTGACAGAAAACCGGGAAATGGACTAACAGAGTATATCCTTAATTCTAAAGAACCACTTCTATTACCAAATAATGTTATAGAACATGCAGATTTACTAGGCATTGAAGTGTTATTGGTGGGGAATCAAGAACCCCCTCTTAGTTGGTTGGGAGTTCCGTTATTGGTAGGCAATAAAGCTATAGGAGTAATCGCTGTTCAAAGCCTAGATACCCCCGATCTTTATACTGAACAAGACAGAGACATAATGTCGGCAATTGCCAGCCAGGTTGCCATTGCAGTCGAAAATGCTCGCTTGTTTGAAGAAACACAGGCGCGAGCTGAAGAGTTAGCCTCGTTGAATGAAATCATCTCTGCAACCAGTCAAACATTTAATACAACAGAAATTCTTGAGACAGTTTTAAACAAGGTTTTAGAAATAACAGACTTTGATGGTGGTCTCATCACAATGTTGAACGAAACACACAATCAATTAGAGCGTGCCATTCGCATCGGTATGCCTGGTGATGCACCTGAAAATCCTGCAGCGGGTTTACAAGGCTCTCTTTGTGACTTTGTTTATCAAACTGGTAAAATGCTGGTAATTCAAGACCTTAGCATGGGTGCTCCAGCTGGTGTTAATGTAGGTAGTGATGTTGAAGCAGGATTACGCGGCTATATTGGAATTCCTATTGAAGCAAAAGGGCAAACCCTGGGGACTTTATGTATATTCCGATATAAAAATGAAATAATTCCGGACAACATTGTCGAACTAACTAGCACGATCGGCGGGCAGCTTGGTTTTACAGTTGACAATGCGCGCCTATTTGATGAGAGTCGGAAATTCCGTTTGGGCTTGGAGCGCTCTGCAGATGCAGTATTTCTAACTGATATAGAAGGAACTATTGTTTATGCAAATCCAAGTTTTGGAAAGATTTACGGTTTTCCTTTAAATGAAGTCATTGGGCAAAACCCGAGGATCATAAAATCTGGCGTCAATCCTCAAGAGCAATATAAAGAATTTTGGGATACTCTCCTAAACAAAGAAGTAGTTTCGAGAGAAATCGTAAACAAGACCAAAGATGGAAGGCTAATACCTATTGAGGGCACAAACAGCCCCATCTTGGATGAAAACGGAAATATCCTTGGCTTCTTGGCCATTCACAGCGATATTACCCAACGTAAAGCCGACGAAGAAGCGCTCCAGCGTCGTAACGAATACTTGGCCGCCTCTGCAGAGATCGGACGCCTGGTTACATCCACGCTTGATCTAGATGCTATCTTCACCCGAACAGTCAATCTAATTGTTGAGCGCTTTGGTTTCTACCACGCCAGCATTTTTATTATTGATGAATCTGGCTTCAATGCTGTTTTAAAGGAAGCGACTGGCACTGCTGGCCAGAAGATGAAAAAACGCGAGCACTCCCTCCCTGTGGGTTCAAAATCTACGGTTGGTACTGCCACCGAGAGTGAGGATGTGGTTGTCATCAACAACACTGCATTAGACCCTCGGCACAGACCAAACCCACTTCTACCTGAAACTAAGGCAGAAACCGCGATACCACTACACGCTGGTAACCGCCTGATCGGCGCCCTGGATATCCAATCGACAGAAGTAAACGCTTTCTCAGATGATGATGTCGCCATTTTACAGCTCCTAGCAGATCAGATAGCGGTCGGAATTGACAACGCGCGCTCGTATAATATCGCCCAACAGGCGGTAGAAGAAATGCGCGAAGTAGATCGGCTTAAGAGTCAGTTCCTGGCAAACATGAGTCATGAATTGCGAACGCCACTAAATTCAATTATAGGTTTCGCACGGGTGATTTTAAAAGGCATTGATGGCCCAACGACCGAGTTACAACAACAAGACTTAACTGCGATCTTCAATTCAGGGCAACATCTGCTTGGCCTGATCAACGATATTCTCGACCTGTCCCGCATTGAAGCGGGTAAGATGGATTTGACCTTTGAGGAAGTCAATTTGAATGAATTAATCACAAGCGTTATGTCCACTGCAGCCGGCCTTGTTAAAGATAAGGATGTCAAGCTAATTACAGAGGTTAAGGAAGACCTTCCAATGATTCGGGCAGATGCGATGCGGATTCGTCAAGTATTGATTAACTTCTTATCGAACGCAGCTAAATTTACCGAGGAGGGTGAAATTATCGTTAAGGCAACCCTAGAAGAAATTACTAAGGGACAACCAGCAGTTATGATCAGCGTTGTCGATTCAGGACCGGGTATCGCGCACGAAGACCAAGATAAACTTTTCCAACCTTTCTCCCAGGTGGATGCTTCCCTCACACGAAAGGTCGGCGGTTCAGGCCTTGGACTATCAATTTGCCACCATTTAATTCAAATGCACAATGGCCAAATTGGGGTTCACAGTGCACCTGGGAAGGGTAGTACATTCTATTTCACTATTCCTACGTTGCAGAACAATCCGAATATTGAAGATTTGGACGTTGAGCGAGTCATTCTATCCATAGACGATGATCCCCAAATCATCAGTCTATATGAACGCTATCTGCAACCGAAGGGCTATCGCGTGATCGGATTAAACAATCCAACAAAAGCTAAGAAGCGCGCAATAGAATTAAAGCCGTTCGCCATCATGCTCGATATTATGATGCCGGGTTATGATGGTTGGCAGGTACTAACCGATCTGAAATCATCTTCTGAAACGCAAGGTATTCCGGTAATTGTATGCAGTATCGTTGCAGAGGAAGATAAGGGGTTTAGCCTGGGTGCAGCAGATTATCTTGTAAAACCTGTACAGGAAGAGGATATTTTAAATTCTCTCGATCTTCTAAATGCCGATGGAAGCATTCGAGAAGTATTAGTTATTGATGATGATCCAAACGACTTGCGCCTAATGGGAAAGATGCTCGCAGAACATGGACGTTATAAAGCCATACTCGCGGAGGGCGGCCCAGCTGGATGGAGTGCGCTTGCTGCTAGTACGCCTCACGCCGTCATCCTGGATTTATTCATGCCGGAAATGGATGGTTTTGTAATTCTCGAAAATTTGCGTAAGGATAAAAATTTGAGAAAACTCCCAGTAATTGTTATTACTGGTGAAAATTTAACCAAAGAGCAGAAAGAACAACTTGAAGCCCTAGGCAAGAGATTACTGCAAAAAAGCACTCTCAACGAACAAGAATTGATCGAAGCAGTCGAGAATGCATTGCAACGTGTGAAAGTATCGTAGATTCAGTTCTGTCGAATTGAGAGTTCCCTTTTATGTCATTCCAAATAAAATGTCTGGATTGTGACCATTTAGCCCCATTCCACCCGACTTCTGCAAGTTGTCCAAAGTGCAACGGCCAGTGGAGAGTTGCTGAATATGATCTTGAAAAAGTAAAGAAAAGTTGGGGCCAGCATCTGAATAATCGCCCTTTTAATCTGTGGCGTTATCATGAGTTGTTACCTATTTTAAATCCAAATCCGAACATCAGTCTGGGAGAAGGAGGTACCCCGCTAATAAAGGCTGTTAACCTTGGCATGATGTTGGGTTGCTCTAACCTCTATATTAAAGATGAACGCCAAGGACCAACTGCCTCATTCAAAGATCGTCAGGCAGCTGTCACGATCTCAGCATTAAAAGAAGCCGATATTACAGAATTGGTCGCCGCATCAACAGGCAATGTAGCCTTAGCCTATTCGGCCTATGCTGCGCGAGCAAGTATCAAACTATGGGCATTTGTTACCAGCTTGGTGCCTGCAGTAAAAATGCGAGAGATAGCACTATACGGGAGCCAGGTTGTCAAAGTAACCGGTTCATACGATCAAACAAAGCAAATGGCCTCTGAATTTGCGCGCCAGCGCAATCTTTGCCATGATATGGGCGCCAGGACTATCACTTCGGTCGAAGCGATGAAGACCATCGCTTTCGAGGTGGCAGAGCAACTCACAATCATTCTGGAGACACCTGCAAATAATGGAGGCTCATCAGCAAAGTGGCGCACACCGGATTGGTATATCCAGTCAGTTAGTGGTGGTATGGGCCCTCTGGGTGTGTCGAAAGGATTCAGAGAACTTCAAGAAATGGGCTTTGTAGATAAGTTGCCGGCGATTGCAGCGATTCAGGTTGAAGGTTGTGCGCCCATGGTCATCAGTTGGAACCAGGGATTAGAAACTCCTATAACGATACAATCTCCCCAAACTCACATCGAAACATTAGCTACAGGCGATCCCGGCCGTACATATAAACTGCTTAAGCGCGAGGTAGATGAAACCCACGGTTGCTTTGAAAGTGTGAGTGATGAAGAAGCCTTCCGCGCCATGCACGTAATAGCCAAAATGGAAGGGCTATCAGTAGAATCTGCAGCAGGAGTGGCTTTCGCCGGTCTGTTCAAGTTGGTCCGAAACGGGGTTATAAAACCCAATGATACAGTCGTCATTAACTGCACAGGGCACACTATGCCTGCCGAACAATGGCTGCTTGGAGAAGATTGGTCGCGTGAAGTTGAATTGCCAAGTCATGAAGAATCTCCCCAACAAGACGGTTTGCTGGCTGCTTTAAATCGTGTGGCTCCGGATCGATTTCCACGCATCGTACTTGCTGACGATAGTATAGATGCACGCCGTCTGATTCGAAGAATTCTGCAATCGCAGGGAGATTTCACTGTATTTGAAGCAGGTAACGGCAAAGAAGCACTTAGTTTAATTGAGAAGGAAAAGCCTGACCTGATAATCTTGGATCTCATGATGCCAGAGATGGATGGGTTTGCTGTAATAGATATTCTTAAACGTAATCAAGATACCGCCAACATTCCCGTTATTGTCGCGTCTGCTAAAGAGTTAACTGCCAACGAAAAAAGCCAACTGGAGGGACAAATCCAATCCTTGATGCAAAAGGGCGATTTCCTAAACGATGAGTTTCTTGGTGAAGTGCGCTCGCTTTTAGAATAGAGTGAATAATGCAAAAACGTAACACGGGGGTTCAAGCAGCTCTACTATCTGCAACATTTCTTGGACTCGCGCCAGTATTTGGCAAGCAGGCGATAAATTTAAATATTTCGCCGCTTGCCGTTGTTGGTTTTCGTACCATCATGGCGGCGATTCTACTGCTTGTTATCATGTTTATATTCCGTCGAAAATACTTATATATTTATCCAGCGGGTTTGTTGGGTTGTGGCCTAGCTGGCCTATTCAATGGAGCTGGATCCATTTTCTACTATGCAGCACTTGGAAGAATTAACGCTAGCCTTGGACAACTACTTTATTCACTATACCCATTGTTTGTTGCAATCATTCTTTTTTTTGATTCTCAACCCCCCAGCCGATTAACAGTTCTTCGAATTTTCCTAGCAACCATTGCAGTGATTTTTCTTACTTACACGTCTACAGGTAGCGTAGATGTAATAGGTGTAGTTTTTATGCTCTTCGCTTCCGTATTATTCGCACTTCATCTTCCCATAAATCAACGGGTGTTATATGATATTCCTGCTCCAACAGTGACGTTGTACACACTTTTATCTATGAGTTTAGTTGTATTCCCAACCTTTTTAATTCTTGACAGGACCCTTCCTGAAAATGGAACCTGGTGGCCGGTAATTGCACTCACGATAGTTACTTTCTTATCGCGTTTATTGCTATTCTTGGGAGTAAAACATTTGGGTGGATTACAAACCGCACTATTGAGTTTGCTGGAGTTATTGGTAACTTTAGGGCTCAGTATTGTTTGGCTTCGAGAAAGTCTTACTATTTCTCAATGGATTGGCGCAGGAATACTCTGTTTAAGCATGTTGCTAGTTTATTTTGAAAAACCTACAATGGTGCGGAAACCGAGCCGAGTTGGGTGGTTAAGCTGGCTTACCCCACCAGGTCTTCCCCCTGACTTACGCTAATCCTGATAAACATTTTCCAAACCTAGTAGTTTAGCAAATATAGTTTGACGGATAAGCGGAAAGATGGCATTCTTCTAGTAAACTACTATCGACTGGAAGTCGATAGCTTTGTATGTCGAATGAAATTC
>CAZCPP010000082.1:0-14480 GCA_964500655.1 uncultured Anaerolineaceae bacterium
ATTAGTGGACGGCATGCTCCGGAATCCGTGGACGACATGCTCCGGATTTTGCATTAATCAATAGAGAAAGAAGTAACATAGAATAAGTGTAAAAGTTTACTTGAATTACAGCACTTACTAACATACGATTTTCCTATAGGTTCTTGCGATCCAACAGGTAGGGTTTTTGGCCATCATTTCTAATGTGCATTAGTATTTTTACCGAGGAGGAAAAATGGGAGGTATTCTCATTGACACGGCTAAGTATATGGATGGACACTCGGATTATGGGGAAAGAACAATCAATGTTAGATTGATTGCATTTCCAACAAACATAACAGTTGTGTATGCAACAGACAACATTCCAATGTTCTCTGTACCTTGGGGCAGCTTTAATTATGTGAATGAAGGCTTTATGGAAAAGAGAGGTGCAGCTTCTGTGGGGTCGTTATTGGCTTCCACAATTCCAGTTCTTGATATGACAAAAGCAGCATCTCCCTATCATGCAGGTATTTACCTGTCATTTTCCGATGAAGAAATACAGCGTAATCAAAAGGTGTTTTTTTCTACTGGAACAGAACGTAAAGCAAGAAAGGTAACGCGAGAAATAATGCATCATCGAGACAATTATTTTCGAGTAATGAGAAAATCATCAGGCCCAACTCAGAGAGAATGAACGCGAATTTAGTTCCTTACTCTCCTCAAGAAGGTCTTGAATTATTTCAAGGAACTTTTATGGTTCCAGCGGATTGGAAATCTTGTGGGGCGGTAGTGTATATTTCTGGCGCGGCGGGAATTAGAAATACCCAACCTGTTGCTTTAGCAATTACAACTGAGATAGTTTCACTTTGCGAAAGAAATGGTCCCAAGCTAACAATTCCAATACTTTCAATAAAAGAAGTAAAAGTTATTGATTTAACAGGGATTACTTTTTCAGTAAAAACACCTTCGGGTATTGTCGAAATGGCCCCACCACGGGCTAAGGGAATTGCCTTGACGTATGTGCTGAACCCTCTGGGGACACAAATCGAATTGTCTTTGTACACTTTCACACCAAAGTCCGCCTATGAATGGGTAAATATTATTCTGGAGGCAATCAATTTGAAATCTGCAGGGTTAGGTGAATCTGGAAAAATCTCTAGGCGGTGAGGAGTTGAACTGATGCTTGTGTTAGGTAAAGATGTTAGCACTTCTGAATTAATTTCTATTGATGATGAAGCTCGTTCCAGAGGCATATACGTGATTGGATCAACAGGAACGGGAAAGACTACACTGTTACAAAGCGTTGCTTATCAAGACATGAAAGCTGGTCATGGGGTCTGTGTGCTTGATCCACATGGAGACATGATCGATTGGTTACTTGAGAGAGTTCCAACTGGACGAATGAAAGATGTTGTTCTTTTTAATCCGGGGGATTTGGACTATCCTATCGGGATCAACTTACTTGAGTGTGATCGAGATGACCCGAAACAAGTGCGTTGGGTAATTTCTAATTTTGTCAGTGCGCTCTCTCGAATATTTGATCATTCTTGGGGAGCAAGGTTAGAGCATGTACTCAGTCATGCCCTTTGGACAGTAATGAGGATCGAAGGTTCAACTTTATTAGAGCTTTTACTCTTACTGATAAATGACAAATTCAAGGATACTCACACCGAAAATATGTCAGAACCGTTGTTGAAAGATTTTTGGAATGAATTCCCCAAGAAGAACACTAATCGACGTTTTGAACTCGTAGGTTCAACCGTAAATAAACTTACTCCCTTTCTGCTTGACAGCCAAATGCGCAACATTGTAGGACAATCCGAAAGCTCATTCAATATGCGCGAGATCATGGATGAGAAGAAAATCCTCCTGGTAAATCTATCAAAAGGAGAACTCGGGGAAAACAACTCATCCTTGCTTGGTTCATTTATCATAAATATGATCCTCATCGCCACACTTAGCAGGCGGGATATGAGCTATAAGGAGCGAAAAAAAATTCCATTTCATGTGATTGTGGACGAGTACCAGAATTTTGCCAGTGACAGTTTTTCAGTCCTGCAATCGGAAGCGCGAAAATACGCGGTAGATTTAGTAGTTGCTCACCAGTTCAGGGATCAATTGACAGATGAAACAAAAGGTTCGGCTCTAAATGTAGGAAACTTCATCAGCTTTCGAACGACTGGTACCGATGGAATTGAGTTGTCTCCCCAATTTGATAACACGCCACCAGACCCAGATTTGATCTGGGAGCCATTGCGAATTCCTTCCGAACAATGGGGTGGGTATTACGAACGTGGAACAGTTGACGAGCCGGTTCCTGGTCCCCAGCGGTTGTATTCAGATGTTCGGATGCAAACTGCAAATGAACTTGCAAACCTCTACCCCTTTAGGGCAAAAGCAAAAGTAATCCAGGAAGATGCAGAACTGGAGCGATCAAAATTAAATGAGTTTATCCTCGATACGCTAAACCCCGAAATAGAAGAAACTGCAAAGAAGTATTTTGGTATTCCGAATCCAGATAATATTAAAATAATTCGGGATCAAACTCGGGAAGACTACACAAGAAAAAGAGTTGACGTAGAGGCTGAAATTACTGCTCGTACAAGTGACTTGCTAGAAGATGGAATAGAGTCACTTTCAAAGAACCATCCAACATCTGAAAATATATCCAATTCTTGATCTAGGTAATATCAAGCGATCAAAAATATTGCCTTGGAATATATTTATCACTTTTTGTTGCTATTGGAAAAACCGTAAAACAGACCACCAATGATTAAATATCCTAGAATGCAGTAAATACCTGTGGTGGTAACTGTTGCAATGATTAAGGGCGTTAATATCCCTAGAACCATATCTGTAGTTTCTCCCCATTTTCCTGCAAACCACTTTGAATATATCCATGTGCCTAATAGTGCAACAATTACACCTATCACTAATCCTGCAAAGCCACCTCCAATTCCTGCTAAAAATCCTATAAAAACACTATTTTCATTTCCACCTACACTAAATCCAAGGTAGATCATCCCTACAAAAAACATTATTAGACTATATACGGCACTTGACCAAATGGTTAATTTGGTTCTAAATTGCTTGGCTTGTTGGTTTGCTAAATCATCTAATTCCTTTGCATTTTGCCACTCGGGAAACGTCATTGTAAATGTTGGCAAAATCCGATTGTCCTTGGAAGAGATGCCTAAATCCTGAAATGCATATAATTTCTCTCTAGCCAAACGCCATTTCTTTTGATTAAGTAATTGTTGCACGATGAGTAAAATTTGAACGGCCAAATTTCGAATAGCGTCATCATCCCAAATATCCTCATCAACAGTTTCCTTCTGTTTTGTTTTTTTACGTTTTTTTTCTTGTTGCTCCTTTGTATTATGAAAATATTGCTTGTCATACATTTGACGTTCATGAGGATTTACCAAGACACTTCTTGCCTGATTGATTAATTTCATTTTGTCTTCAGCTTCAGGAGATTTATTGATATCCGGGTGGTATTTCAGAGCTAAGCGTCTATAAGCGGCTTCAATCACATCATTTTCGGCTTCAATATCTACTTGCAGAACTTTGTAATAATTTTCAAAATCGGTAGTCATTTTTATACTCCCATCTATAGTGCCACCAAATATTTCAGTTTTCAGTACAATAATGGTCTTTAGTAATATTCCATCCCATATCTACCAATAAATATATTCTCGCTGGTCTTTTCAGAGCGATCTAAGTACAAGATGAGGCTTCAATCGTCAACAGATTGGAGATATTGAAACCTTGAATAAATAATACAAATTTTCATCATGTCTGTCATGTGTCGTTTGTCACTTTAGAAACAGAAGTATATAAATTTATAAGCCAGTTTGCTAAAGTGGGGGTGTATGACAGTGAGGGAAAACATCCAAATATTTCAACAATTTGAGATTGAAAAGTATCTTGAAATTCTAAAAACCAAATATGGAGCGAAGAAACATCCATACCAATCAGGGGCTTTCCTGGTTGGCGAACTTCCATTTTATGAGCCAAAAAAGAATGAACACGAATATATCAACATCCTGGGCTTTAATCTTACTCCCTTACCTGGAGCCTTGATTTGTGCCCTAGTGGGTCACTCTGAGTTAGCACCAGATGAAACAAAAGTGGTTTGGACGATTGAGCAGGAGTTATTCTTGCAAGCTACAATGGGGCAAATACGAGAAAGATGTGGAGAAAAAGAGACTGTACCACCACTTCCAATTTCATGGAAAAAACCTTATGAAGCATTTGGAATCACTGAAGACGAAGTAGCTTCATGGAGAGTTTCGGATGAGCGGCTAAACCAAATACTCGCCGATCCTGGCACATCTACTCACAACCTCAAGATAAGCTCCAATACCTTTGGAGAGTTCTTATTCCTAACTACTAGTCGAGGTACAGGCCAGCAGCGGGTTTGTATGACCTTCTATGGACTTGGATACCATGAATATCGAGAACGTTGGCTTAGCAAAGAATGGTTTTGGTATCAGTCACAAGAGAACCATGTAGATATTTCAGCCAGACTACCAGGCAATGAAGTATCGGAGAAGCTAAGACAACGTTTGGCTGAGATCGCTCCTGAACTAGAAAAAGATACCCAGACACAATTTGGAAAGAAGTTTGAGGCTTTGGCAGACAAGACAGATGATGATGCCGCACTGGCTGAAATGCAGGGTTTGGGGTTGTTGTAATTGGTTTGAATTTTAGACCTTAATCTGTTTACTCCAGGATAAGCAGCTTTTTTATCTCATCTGGTAACAGATTCTTATAGGGAGATGTTTTTTTGCTTTGCCTGGAAGAGTATTCGTGAAATAAACCTTGTGCGACATTGCCCTTCTTTCGGATTGGCATCACTTACTTCAACTTTCTAATTTCCGGCGTAAAAGTCTTATCCAACATAACCATTGCCTCAATCATACGGTCCTGAAGCTCTGGCCAATTATCTTTATCTAATAAACCGGAGGTTTCTAGCACAAATCGGACTCGACTTGCTCTTTTTTCGTCTAGTCTCTGCCAATCAAGAGTTTGCCCAAAGGCTTGTTCAATTCGTTCTTTTTGGGCATAAAGTTTGTCAAAGGATTGCTTGTTACTTTTAGCGTCTCCTTGATCGATATACAATTCCACCTGAGCATCTCTCATCCGGATCACATAAGCATAATTAAAACCACTTGTTCCTGCTCCGGTACTTATCCAGTTTTCTTTACTTGGAGCGATGTTAGAAAACCTTGGTGTAAAGGCTTTTGCCCGATGTATTAGATCTTTCCAGAATTCCAATCGCAACTCATGTCGGGTTGCATGTTTTTGTCTTTGTTCTTTCTTTTGATTTTTAAGATATGAAAAAACTTTATAAATTGAAAAAAATGCTTCTTGGTTCTGATTCCTTATGATCCCATCTAAATCAGACCAAAAAAATGGAGAATCATCCTTATGATTTCCATAGCTAATTACTTTGAGTTTTAATCCATTTGTAAGTATCCCCCATTCAACATTGTAATAATTGGCCGCAAAGAGGAGATAGGACTCCCAATTTAGCCCTTGGAGAATTTCATTATAGTTTTCATTAGGGAAGGAGTATATGACCACTGCTTTTGGAGCATCGTTCCCAGATAGATCCTTCAGAAAAATAAGTCTTGAATCTTGTATCTCTGTGCTGAACCCTATAATATGGAAAATTTCTCGAATATATTCTAACCATGAAGCGGATTTGGGGTCAGTATAATCACGATATTCTTTTATTGTCTTAAGATAATTTGAAATCGTCTCAACTGATTCGGGGGTGGAGAATTTTTTATATTTTTGATTCTTCGCCTGCTTCTTTCTTGGTGGAGATGGCCGGGTTTCCGCCTCCTTTTTTAAAGCCCAGGTTCCTTTTTTAATTTTTCTAAAGTAATCCTTCCCTCTAAAGTTTTTAGAATCAGAAGAGTGAGCTTCAATCCGTTCTCGAACACTTGCTTTCCAACTAACAGGTAAAGGTTCTTCTCGTATTTGTTTTACCTCTTCGTAAATCTTAGAAAGAGTTGCTTGCCCTCCAAGATTCGTTAATGCTTGAATAATATCTTCGACCCAAGTTGCCATTTTGTTTTCAAAATCCCAATTTTAAAAATTCGTTCATATCTAATCAAGTTTTTGTATAAATGGTTTAAATGCTTTTTCAAATTTGATCATCACTTCAATCATTTGATCCTGCAATTCATTCCATTTGTCTTTATCCTTAAGTCCGGATTGATCAATTGGAAATCGGACAATACTTGCTCGCTTATCATCTAATCTATCCCAAATAAGAGAGTGCCCAATAGTCTTTTCAATTTTTGTTTTATTTTTTTCCAAAGAATCAAAAACGCTTTTATTCCAATTAGCATCACCGTTATCAATATATAACTCAACACGAGCACTATTGTTTGTAATTGTGTAATTGTAGAAAACACCAACTTTTCCAGCGCCTGTGTTGAGATAGCTCTCTATTCCAGGTGATTTTTTTGAAAACAATTGTGTGTGAGCTTTTGATCTAGAAAGCAATTGAGACCAAAATTCTTTTCTGACCAAATGCCTTTCTACAAGGACCCGCTTGCTTTTTTGCCCTGGTTGTCCCACAAGAGATGCTTGATCTGACAATTTATTAATCACATGAAAGATTTTATACAGCGTAAAGAAGCTGTCGGTTTTGCCATTCTTGATTATTTCATCTAGCTCACATTTAAAATATTTTTGTTTATCTGCATCATTTGCAAAATTATGAACTTTAAATTGCAACCCATTTGTCAAAATCACCCAGTTCACCTGATGGTACTTTGCTGCATAAAAAAGATAGGACTCCCATTCCAGTCCATAAACAATTTGCTCAAAATCTTCTTTTGGCCCAATGATACAAACAAGCGCTTTTGGCGTCTTGCTAACGCCCATTTCCTTTAATGCAATCAAACGGGGAGCCACTTTTTCAGTATTAAAACCAAGTATGTGGAATATTTCATGAATATAGTCAAACCAGGCAGCTTTATCCGGGTTGGCAAATTCCCGATATTCTTTGATTGTTTGAAATAAATTCGTAATTGATTCAAACGATTCGGTTAGTGAGAACTCGAATATTTTTTGTCCAACGAACAATCCTGTATCTTGAATTAGTTCTCGATCTTCCATGTCTCTTCCTCTAATAATTGTTTGTAGCTTTCTGGAAAACGATTTCTGTTTGGCGGCAAGCACGCTTTGTTTGATCTATCTCGCTGAGTTCAAATTTCGAATCAGGCTTCTGGAAAATATCCAAGCCGCGGCCAGGGTAAATTCTCCAACCGTTGTCCAGGCGAATGTTTCGGTCATGGATAGCGGGATTAAATTCAAATGTAAATTTGATGCCATGATCTGACAGGCTTGTGGCAAATTCTGAAAGTTTTCGCTCAATTACGCCTTGTTGGTAACTATCTTCAGCAGAAGTGGTGAGGTGGAGAGTGATCTCTCCCTCGCTTGGATCGAGAATACTTGTAAAAGCAATAAAATTACGGATTTGATAATCCATGCGTATATATGGGTCGGTGATGTAAATACTTTTTGCACCTTTCAGATAAGGACCAAATATATTTTGATAACTAAAGCCTGTTTCTCCATCCTTGATGCGAAGCGTTTTCGGCTCAAGTTCAGATTTCAGTTCAGGAGTAACTGATTGGTCGACTTCTCCAAAGAAAGCTAGCACTTCAGCTTCTTCTTCATCAACGGGTTGAATATCTTCGGAAGTTGAGAGTGAGTCGAGCGGTTCTTTGATTTCCTGATCAGCAACATAACGTACCAGACGATGAGTGAGTTGGAACTCGTCTGGATGCTTAGATTTAAAGGTGGCAGGAACATATTCACGGTCGAGCTTACACAGCTCATCACGAACTCGTTGGCGCATTTCAAGGGCCGGATTAACACAATATTTGTAGAACTCTTCTTCCGTGGGAGCTTTATTTGGGAAGAATATTTTTAGCAAGCCCGTAGCCCCAGATTCAATACCTTTGCTGTCGCGCATGTCATCGCAGTTCTGTAGTTCCATCTCTGTCTTGACATAATCGCGGTAGCTGATGTCGCTTCTTAGAGCATGTAGGATTTCACCAAAAATATCGCCTTTGAGTCCGAGGGATTTGGATGGAGATTCTTTGCTGATGCGAGGTAAGTCCCAACCAGGTAATAGGCCAGAGAATCGGTCTATAAAGGCAGTTTCTCGTAGGAAGTTAGGGAAAATACGGAATAGGCCAATTTCTTCATGGATTGGACGTTTATTATGATCTAGCTCAATATTCGCTAAAATAGCCAAGCCAGCTTCAGCGGCGATAGAACCAGCGCTACCACGTCCAAAGCGACCTGCTTCAAGATAGGACTTTAGAAGCGCGGTTAATTCACCTGATGAATCACCTTTGACCTTTTGTGCCTCATCAATTACTACACTATCGTAGCGGGTAATAAGTCCCGGTGTTTTTCGCGAGTCGTTGAAAAATAGGACGGCGGGTGTAATTGCACCAGAGCGGACTGCCACATAACGTGACATATTCTCAAACACAAAACTTTTACCGGTGCCTTTGGGAGCAAGTTCCACTAAGTTGTAACGAGGCTCAACCATTGGAACCAGGCGGCTTATGAGCAGCACTTTTTGTCGTTCTGTGTATATCTGGTGATTAAAGCCCATCGACGAAACCAGGAAGTCGATCCATTCTTGGGTTGTAAAACTCTTGCGAGCATCGCGAAAGTACTCTAAATCGATATTGGCAAGTTGGAAAGGACGGAACTCACGCATCCATACCTGGCCACGCGGATTCTCATCACTTTTCGGAATGTAATACAGCGTGCCCACGCCCCAAAGACCGCTACTGAGCAACATTTCGTTTTCCTGGATAATCTGTGGCGTAGCAAAGGCACCGTCTTCATCGAGAAAAGGGATATTAAGATAGCGATCACCCTTCACTAAATTAACGTATACCGAGAAATTATCTAGAAGCTCTACTTCCATTTGCTCAAACAGCTGATTTTTGACGGTCTCTTTCTGGCTTTTGTCAGGGAGATATTTTTGTACAAAACGAGCAATTTTTTCGCGGGCAAAATCATTCAATTCTCCACTGTCATCCAGATAGTGAGAAATGATCCACTCACGAACATAAGTGGGGATAGCGCGACTGCCAAAGCCAGCACTGTGGACAAAGAACTTATTGATGACAATCTCGCTAAAAACATCCAGTGATTTTTGTTCAAAGGTTTCCATTGCTCATTCCTCGTTAATCATTAAATATCATCAAAGATACCGCTGCTCTTTTCCTCGACTATCTTGCGCATGACAATCGGTAGCTTGGCATCAAATGTGTGTGATTCACCACGGGCGCGGAAACGCACCCGCAGGCTTAGATTTTTTTGTTCTTCTGGCAAGGTGGTTAATTTGAAGCGGCCTGTAGCTTGGAGTGAGGCCTTGTGGTTCCCATTTAGAAGTGAAATTGATTCACAGCCCCACTCCACATTGCCGTTCAAAACACTGACTTGCACCTGCTCAACGGCAGCATCATTGGGGTTGCCAATTTCCAATGCGACTGTTTCTAGTCGATAGCGGAACTCGTTCTTCTTCAGCAGGATGTCCAAATCTTTGAATGGGATAGTAGCTGGTTCGAAGGCCAGGTACGGAACAATGACTTCCTCAGGTAGCAGGCCGCCATGCACGAACACATCCTTATTGGTAGGCAGGAAGCGGTTGGCACGCCGAGCGCAGAGTACGTTCGTCGGAAGCAGGAAGTCGTTTGCGGGTAGAAAGAAGCAATCCAATTTCAAGTTATCAGCCAGGGTATTAAACCGCTCGTTGCTGACTTCCAGGTAACGGTGAGAGCACGCCTCGAATCCGGTTTGTTTGAAGAAGGTCGGGTCAAGGTCGTTCTGTAAATCCGATGGGATTTGAGTAGAACCATGATCTGATACGATGTGGATGCGAATACGGTCATCAAGACTATGTTTTTCGCTAAAGTTGACAACATTTTCAACTAGTTTTTCTAGTAAGTGACGAATATGCTCGCGATGCGGCATGCCAATTTCATCGGCAGATTTGTGGAGGGTTTTATCCACCGCCAAGTAGTTGACCACATACACGCGGGCGTCCAGCTTGTCCACCTGGTTGAGCTTTCCGATATCACTGATATAACGGAAAGAATTGTCGTTGAAATATGGTACCCAGCCCTTCTCAAGAATTCCCTTATATGATGTTTGATCCATCTCAGTGTAGCCCACTGCTCCAGAAAGCAGACATTTTTTGGATATCTCGGTTTCAGAGGGGATCATGGCCAGGTAGGGTTCTGTACCAGTTAGGTAAAAGCCTTCTTCATGAAACAGTTCACGTAGGGTTTCAGAAAATGACCAACCAAGGTTATCCACTACCAGGATTACATGGACACGTTCTTGGTAGGTAAGTTCAGGGGCAATCTTAGGGAGGATGTTAAAAACCATGCGCCCAGAATTAGCATGGATATTGTTCCAGTTTTCTAAAAGCCAGGCAGAAAACACATCGCCAAGGGCAAATAGATCTTTGTCGAATTGTTCCTGGGTGCTGCACCATGCCTGGTAAGGAAGATAGGAATGGATCGCCCAATCAAGCATTTCTTCAGGGTTCCAGCTTGGTTCGGGAGCCTGGGGTTTTGCCGGGCGGATTTGACCACGTAACTTTATAAGATGTTTAGATTGTCGCTTGGACAATGATTCAAATTTAGTTTCTAATAGATCAACTAAAGAGTGTGAAATCCATTCGGGGTGGGCAAGTAGTAGTTCTTCGAAAGTTTCGTATTCCACCATTAGCAGACCACTCACCTGATCTAGCAGTGCTTCCAAATCTTCAACGGATTGCGGTATTCGGGCGTTGAGATGATACGTAACCTGGGTAACAACTTTAGGGATGCGAGCTTCTTCAATCGCCAAGTCATTTAGTTGCAGTTTGAGAGAAGCTAGAATAGGATAGATTTCAGCTAAGAGAGTTTCACCAATGGGCGGATAACTACGCAAGACACGGAATTGCATTAGCAACTCATGTAGTTCGGTTGGATCGGTTGCAAACCATTCGATCAGTTGGCGTTGTTCTGACGAACGAGCATTGTTCTTCCAATGTTCTACCCGTTGGTGAAAGGCGCGTGCCAGCAAGGGGTTGGTTCGATTGGCTTGCCATTGTTCATCATCCACTGCCTGGAAGAGTTGCGGTAATTGAGTGAAAGGGAAAGTTTTCACACTAAAAAGTGGCCCGTAAAAATGCGCAAGTAATAAATCCACGAAATCTTGACCGGGTTGGGCTTTCAGATCAAGTTGTAACAGTCCACTTGCCATAATTTCATCATTTCGCACTTCATCAGGTAAAAATACTCCCCATTTTTGTGCTAATGCCATGCGAGCATCTAATGTTTCAAAGACAAAAGTACCTTGTGGGTAGCGTAAGGATAGATTTTTAAACCACTGGATAATTGGAGATGAGTAAACCGTACAATGAAAATCATTGTCTGATTGAAGAGCCAATAATATTGATGCATATACCTTAGGGTAATCACCAATGTTTTCAATGTTGTTCTTTGGAGTTGGAGTGATTAGCTTTTGGGAATCATAAGTGATATGAATCATATACTTTCTAACCCCCAACTGTAAATAACATACGGATGATGTTTTTTTCTATGCATCGGCTCTAAATTCCAAATCATATGATTTCAAAAAATGATTACTCTCTTCATCAAAACCAAAAGCTTCAGCAATTAAGTCATCAATTTTATGGATAGTTGATAAGCTTTTTCTTGGGAAAAACACATCAAAAGAAATCTTTTTTCCACCAGCATTTCCATACGAACGTTTAGAATTTTTCTTGTATTCATCCATCAATCCATCAACGAGGGAATACACTAGTTCGGCTTTATTCTCAAAGGATTCTATATTCATTATCCCAAAATCAGTGAAGTCACTAAACAGAACATGGAACTCGTCTCCCCGAGCAATCCACCAGTAATAGAAAAGTGATGAGTTTGTAAGTAATAAGAATAAATATTTATTAAATTCTGTTGAAAAATTTGCTGTTCCAAGTGTCGATGAACGAGAAGGATGAGTTTCTCCTTCGCGTGAAAAGAATGGAACAAAGTTATAAGTTTTAATCCAATATCTTGCAATGCCATGATAGTAGGCAGTATGTTCGTCACTCATTAGGGATTTTATTTTTAAAGGTGCCTCTTTTATTTTGTTGTAAATGCTTGCTCCCAAATCTCCTGCTACTTTTGGAATTAACCCATCTTCTTGATAACCAACTAACCCTAAGCCTGGTTGATTAACCACATATTCTTCTTGTCCAGCATTCCAACGCCACAGACGTGATGAATATACTTTGCATTTTCCGTGTGCTGTTTTTTGAGAAGTATAGAAAATAGTAACTCTTTGATCAATTCCAGGAAACAATTTTGATGGCCTAATTGAGTAATGGCTAGCATACAAATCTATGTAATCCCGATAAAGCACCTTTCGAACGTTTTCATAACTATCCCCACATGCAAGAGATAATGGAACAACTAAACCTATACTACCGTTATCTGCATTTAATTCAATAGACTCGATAATAAAATGACCAAATAGATTGCCTGTGCCGGCCGCTGCCCCCTTTTTATAGTATTTGTTTTCCTTAAAAGTATCGTAAGGTGGATTAGACACTACACAAGTAAAACCATCTTGCCCAAAAAAGATTTCTGGAAACTCTAACTCCCAATGAAAACACTGTTCAGGTCTTTCAACTGAAAAAGCGTGTCTAAAGTCACGTTGCTCAATCAAATCATTGTATTGATTTTCTTCTAAAAGTTCGTCATAATACAGACTTGTATGTAGATTGCAAATGGCTTTGTATCCTTCAAGTGCCTGTTCGATTTCCGCAAGCCATGCTTTTTTTGCTTCTACATCAGCGAGAGAGGTTGAAGCACGAGAAGCTATCAAACGAGATTTTGTTATCGCATCTTCCACAGCAGCACGGAAGTTTGGGTCGCGCTCAAACATGTTAAGTTGGAGCGGTTCCTTTCCAGTGGTCGAGAAAGGATAGTTGCCAATTTCTTCTAAACGTGCTCCCACCAGAGAGTTACCACATTTGAGATGGTGATTCATGAACGAGAGCGGCTGATCTTTGGCCATCGAAAGAATCCAAAGTGAGAGTTTTGCCAGTTCGACGGCCAGCGGGTTCAAGTCCACGCCGTAAATGCAATTTTCCACCACCCAGCGCCGCCAATAAGCAGTTCCTGTAGGCATCTCGCCCTCAATTTCCAGGTCATTCAGGAATTCGGTGATGAAATTGGCAATCAGGTTGGTTGCATTGACCAGGAAATGCCCACTCCCCATGGCTGGGTCGAGTGCCGAAAGGAGAAGAATCTTCTCTTGAACAAATTCGAGGACATTTTCTTCAAGTAATCCTGATAAGGCAGTACGCTCTTCCGCATCCACTGCATATTCTAGTGCTTCCAGGCTAGTCTTTTCTTGAGACAGAAATTTTGTCTTGAGCGCCTTCAATTTTTCGCCCACTGTATTACGCACGATGTAATCCACAATGTATTCAGGAGTGTAATAGGAACCGGTAGATTTGCGCTCACTTGGATCCCCAGCAAAATAAACTGAACCCGCTGGAAGGTAATGTCCCTGGACAAGTTTGCCGCCGCGCGAGACAGGAATAAATGACACTTTGCCTTTGGTCACCTTCACTTCAGTGTCTTCACTGGTAATAAACAGCTTGTGTTCAAGCAAGCCTTCATAGAGCGTACCCAGGTGACGCACATTCATGTCACGATAACTAATGGGGTACTCTTGTCCATTTTTCTCACGATAGGTGGTTAAGTTGTGAAGCGTTTCTGCTAAGTAACGGTCTGCAATACGCTTTTCCTCGATGAATTCAGTGAATTCGCTTTCTTGCGGACTGAACAGGCCACCATTATAAGTTTGATCAATGTCTACAAAAATTGCCGAGAGACGCTCCCAAAGCGTATACTCATCTCCAACTCCAGGTTCGCCATTGTGGATAGCATTCGCTTCCGCTTCCACTTTTGAGAGCAAGGCGTAGTTGTCGTCACTCAACAGTCCACGGGCTTCAGCATAAAAGAGGAAAAGCAGGCGGAACATATACAACATTGCGCCATGATAGACTTTTCTACGCAAATTCTCATCGTCCAAATCATAGCCGCCTGTATTCCTTAATTCTTCTACATACCCCATACACAGATCCGATAGAACACCCTGTCCACCCTCTTCACGCTGCTTTAGGGCATTTGCCAGTTCTTTTTCGATATAATCGATCTTATCTTTAGATTCCTTTTTAAAGTGATCGAACTGGCACTTCTCGTCATCGCCAATGGCGAAATTGCCCGCTTTCATGAACTTATGGAATATCTGATAGGCATCTTTTGCTTGATCGGCGAGAATATTTTCTAGATCAATTTCGAGGTAGGTTTCATAAGGCGTGGATTCATCTGAATGATAGATGCGCCACAGTTTACCGTTTGTTAGCAACCCCCATTGCATTTCATGTTCAC
>CAZCPP010000083.1:0-14267 GCA_964500655.1 uncultured Anaerolineaceae bacterium
TTGTTAGAATTGACTTTTTTGCTCTAACCCTGTACACTAAGCACAGAATATTTGCTTTGGAGGAGAAATTATGCCTGGCCAATACCAACTTACCATGCGTTCAGGACCGAATCCCGGTACGGTTTATGCTCTTGATGGAGATCAGATTACCATTGGCCGTGATTCAACGAATGAAATCCCTGTAAATGATGCCGAGGTTTCTCGCCGTCATTCTAGTCTAACATTCCAGGGCGGCAAGTATGTTTTGGAAGATTTGGGCTCAACAAATGGAACTTTTGTCAATGGCCAGCGTTTGACTGGGCCACGCGTTCTGAAGACGGGAGAGGTTATTTCTCTTGGTGAGCAAATCGTGTTTGTTTATGAAGCCGTCGACTCGGACCCTGGCGCAACAATGGTTTCACAACGAAAAGCCCCTGCGGCCCGATCTGTAGCGGCACCCCCACCGCCGCCACAGGCCTACGCCGGCCAGGTGCCTGCTGGCCCGCCAGATGCGGCATCAGCGAAAAAGACAAACCCGGTGCCCATCGCCGTTGTTGTGGGAGCTGTGGTCCTGATTTGTGCCTGTATAGCATTCTTTGTTTGGGTGGATCAGACTTACCGTTGGTGTGTGTTCTTCCCCTTCATCCCAGGTTGTGGCTAAAAAATGATATTCAATGCCCCCGCAGGCGAACTACCTGCGGGGGCATTTTCGTTGATACAATATGGTTGTTTCCGTGTTGTAATATTCAACAACTATCTCTTTATAATGGACAATTCAATGAATCGATCAAACCCTACCACATCTCCGCGTTGGGGCACAATGACCAAGCTTGTAATCTCATTGACGCTACTTGTAATCATTGCGGCATTGCTGGTGCGCTTTCAAGCCCTAATTGTGCCTCTCTTACTAGCATTTGTGCTGGCGTACTTGTTTTACCCCATCGCGACATTGATCGACCGCATTCCACGCCTTTCCTGGCGTATGTCGGTTAGCTTGATGTATTTATTAGTAATAGTCATTATTGCTTCATTGATAACATGGGGTGGTTTTAGCCTAATTCCACAGATTCAAAGCTTGATTGCGTTGATTGAAAATAGCATTGTTGAAATCCCCTCATTGCTTAGTCAAGCTGAGCTTTGGCTTAGCCAGCAATCTCCTGTCCCTGTAGATATAAGTGCTATCAATCTTGATGAGATTGGTCAGCAATTGCTTTCCTACGTCCAACCAGTGCTTGGGAGCACAGGACAATTACTGGGTGCAGCGGCCAGTGGCGCTGCGGGATTATTCGGTTGGGGAGCTTTTATTTTAATTGTTTCATATTTCATCATGACAGAAAGCGGTGGCCTGCGGGGCAACCTGCTCAAGTTAGAAATCCCCGGCTACGTTGATGATTTCAAACGCCTTGGCAGTGAACTTCAACGCATTTGGAACGCTTTTTTACGCGGCCAGATGATTGTTTTCAGCCTGGCGTTTATTTTCTATCTTTTTGTACTTTCTGTTCTTGGTGTACGCTATGCTATTGGATTGGCACTCTTAGCTGGTATCTCAAAATTCCTGCCATATATTGGTCCAGCCATTGTTTGGATTACACTGGGGCTAGTTAGCTATTTTCAGCCTGATAAACTCTTTGGCTGGGATCCCTTGGCCTATACCCTGCTGGTGTTCGCGTTCGCCCTTGTGTTTGATCAGCTGTTGGATGGCTTAATAACGCCCCGTATTATGGCGCAGGCGCTCAGCGTTCATCCAGCAGCGGTGTTGGTGTCCGCCCTTGTGTTTGCTGACCTACTAGGAGTGCTAGGGATCATTATTGCTGCGCCAATGCTCGCCACCTTTATTTTAATTGGGCGCTACACCATGCGGAAAATGCTTGATAGGGAACCTTGGCCTGAAAGGGATTCCGAACCGCCGCCCCCTTTACCCTGGGCAAGCCTCGTTGCACGCTTTCGCCAAGCTGTTAACCAGCTTCCACGCAAGAAAAAAAATACACCGCTGGATACAGATCCATCCGATCTGCCAGATGGATATCAATCTGAAGGAGAAAACTCGTGAGCAATAATGGGAAAGAACCTACGACTACTACTCTTGCTGAGACTGACAATTATATGATTTGGAAAGCTGAAGAACCAGATGGAGAAACTACTTACCATATTGAACTCAACAGTGTGACCTTGCACTTTTTTAAAGAAGAGTGGGAAGAGTTTGTCAAATTAGTAAAAAGCTTGAAATAATAAACACATGAAGTTGAATAATTCGATCACAGATGTAATGGGGATCGAAGTTGGTCATGAACAGAATGACGAAGCATTGACGGGTTGTACCGTTATCCTGTGCCGAAAAGGGGCTGTTGCGGGTGTGGATGTGCGAGGGGGTGCGCCTGGCACACGCGAAACGGATTTGCTCAATCCGGTCAATCTGGTTGAAAAAGTTCATGCTGTATTGCTGGCCGGCGGCTCTGCCTTCGGTTTGGATGCTGCTAGTGGTGTAATGCGATATCTGGATGAAAATAACATAGGGTTTGATACAGGTGTAGGCAAGGTGCCGATTGTCCCGGCGGCAATTCTATTTGACCTGGGAATTGGTAAGTCGAATGTGCGCCCAGATGCAGAGATGGGCTATCGGGCCGCTACTTCAGCTTCGGCCAATGCTCCGGCCGAAGGCAACTTCGGTGCAGGTTCGGGGGCAACAGTGGGCAAGATATTCGGATTAAAAAGTGCCATAAAAGCCGGGATCGGCACTGCCAGCCTAAAGGTGGGTAAGGTAATTGTTGGCGCCATTGTAGCTGACAATGCCTTTGGAGATGTGATTGACCCAGAGAATGGGCAAATCGTCGCTGGAGCACGTTCAAATAAGCATGGTGCTAAACTAGGAGAAGAGGGCTATTTCAGCGATACATTGGAACTTATGAAGACTATTACTGGTCGTATGATATTCAAAGCAGCAACCAGAGCTAATACGGTCATTGGTGTTGTTGCGACAAATGCCAAATTATCTCAGGCCGAAGCTACCAAAGTAGCCCAGATGGCACAGGACGGCTTGGCACGCACAATCCGCCCGGCCCACACTATGCTGGATGGTGACACCATTTTTGCATTGGCAACCGGGGAGAAAAAGGCTAACCCTTCTACGGTTGGTGCGTTTGCTGCAGAAGTGATGGCACAAGCCATCCTTCGTGGGGTACAAAAAGCCACCCCGAAAGGTGGCTTGCCGGGACTTCAGGCATAATCAATATGAAAGAATCGTTGGGCAAGATAAAGATAAACAAATTATTTACGCCAGACTTCATTTTGTCATTAATCCTGTTAGGTGTTGCCATTCGATTTTCCAGCGAGGTTTCCACCTGGTTTGATATCCCGCAATCGGATGATAATGTGTATATGCATGGGGGTATTTATTTTTTGGAAATACTCAACGATACACGCTATACTTTAGCTTCAGATTGGTCACCCCTTTTTCAATTATGGTTTTTTTTGATATATCGATTGGTCCCTGATTCCACAAAAATTTACTATATCAGTATGCGTTTGGTAGGAATATTGACCCCTTTCTTCATCTTTCTACTTCTAAGAAGGGTGAAAGTGACACGTTGGCTGGCTGCAGCAACGGCAGCCTTTTTTCTTGCGAGTTACGCTATCTGGGTGGCAAAACCGAGAGTGGCCAGTTTCACCGCGTTGGTTATGCTATTTTTATGGTGGGCAACTTCGTTTCTAAAAGAACGCTGGCAGCGATTTTTTGGAATGACTGTCAGTTCTCTGCTTCTAGCTTATTCCCGTCCCGAATTTTTTCTAATGACTTTGATTTTCGGTCTAATTACGATTGTGTATCTTGGGATTTCACTTCTCAAACGCGGGATAATATTTAATAGAACGGATTTTCTGTTCTTGTTTTTTTCAAGTGCCATCATGCTTTTATTTTTGATTTGGTGGGGAGTTCCCTTTAGTGGTGGGAGGAGTATTTATGCATTTGGACAACATTATGCCAAAACCGTCAGAAACTGTAATTTTGAAAATATCTCGTCCGAGATGGCCTGGGAAGAAATTTTCGCGCAGGGTTTTGGGGACGCGCAAAATATGGTGGAAGTTGTTCGTGCCAATCCGCTCAACTTTCGCAGGCATCTCATTTGTAATATTCAGACTTTTCCCAAACGTTTTCTCAAAGTTGCCTTTAGTTCAGCCTGGGGTAGTTCCTGGTTATTTATCCGAATATGGATTGCCTTCATTCTCTTCCGTCTGATCGTCAGTTGGGAAGAAATTAAGCACCGCTTCATTTGGCTTTGGGAGCAAGATTTTTTGTTATTCGGCATGTTCAGTTTAGGAATTTTAATGTTGGATCTTTTTATTATCTACCCCAGAGAACATTACATTGCCATGTTCTCGGTTATCGTATGGGTTTTTGGAATTACCCTTTTTGGTAGATTTGCTCCACAAGAGCGAAAAAATTGGCTTACTAGTATCGTAATTAGTCTGTGTTTACTCCTGCTTACTCCATCTATGGGAGTTTTATTTGATTTCG
The DNA here is from genome assembly GCA_964500655.1 of uncultured Anaerolineaceae bacterium. Classification (GTDB taxonomy): domain Bacteria; phylum Chloroflexota; class Anaerolineae; order Anaerolineales; family Villigracilaceae; genus JAABUE01. Next base: position 4,490 of record CAZCPP010000083.1, read on the forward strand.
AAATTCCGCAAAAACCAATCTTAAAAACCGTAGAAACCATCAGAGTATTGGAATTTGATGAACCAATACGTCTCTTTGCAACCCGCCCCTTTAGAAGATCCCAATCCGAAATATATTTTGATGAAAATTACTACCACATTAGTTACAAGCCTTCGGAAATTCCATTTGACGAATATATTTCTACTCGTCAGGCTAATATTATTGTCATTACTCAAGGGGGGGTGGAATTGCAAGAGGATCCAAGCTGGAACGAATTTGAGGCAAATCCGCAGGAGTTTGGTTTTTACCAAATTCCCTTTGATGAGGGAGACCAGTGGGGTCCATGGCAGATTTATATAAAGGATTAATTACTCAGCCTATCCATCGAAATATTTTTCGAAGTGATGGTACAAGCCGTTTTGTGGAGGGGTACAAAAATCAACCCCGGCTGGTGATTTGCCAGGGTTGAATATGGAATACACGTAAAATAAATTTACATTGTGTTTAAATGGGAATGAATTGGAAAATTCTTATCGCTTTCCCTTTAACTCATCTTTTAAGATCACGCTCAATATCACACTCACAACCGTCACTACCAAACCACCAAGGAAGGCGGGCACAAATCCGTCAACGGTGAAACCCACACCAAATGCCTGACCAACCTGACCGGTAAGCCAGAACAGGAAGGTGTTGATCAGCAATGTAAACAAGCCCAAGGTAAGGAAAATGAGTGGGCAGGTTAGCAGTTTGAGTAGAGGGCGCAGGAAGGCGTTTATCAATCCGAAGATGAGCGCAAGCCAAAGGATGGATGTCCAACCACCTTGCAAGGTTACTCCAGGGACAAAGTAAACTGCCAGAAAGAGCGCGACAGCGTTGATCGTCCAACGCAGAATGAATTTTGTCATGGTTTTCTCCTTTCAATAGATAATACGGTGTTAATCATGCTAAGTTGCGGGTTTGGTGAACATCCAGATCAGTGTTCGGACAATTGTAAAACCAGCCGCACTCAGGGCTTCTTCTTGTAAGCCAGCGGGGTGTTCCAAAGTTAGGTTCTGGCGATATCCTAAATCGCGAATAGATTTGCGGAGTAACATGCTGATTGAATCTGAATCTGCATTTGAGTCACAAGCTAGCCATATGGGGGAATTTCGTATAGTTGGTATCCAGGCCGCCACACCTTGCAAGTGTCCATTTTTGTGTACAGCCCATTGTTTTAAATCGAACTCGACAAAGGCGCGGTAGAGCCAGTTCCATATGCCAGGCTTGAGATTGTTCCAATTCAAGGAACGGTACCAGCCTAATTGTTCAGGATGTAGTTGATTGAGCCAGGTGAACTGTTGTGCCCAAAAGCGGGAATGCCGCTTGGTAACGGTTGGCAGGCCGAGAGCGCGGTCTTGACGCGAGGACTGAGCGATAGATAGGTATGTATCTTTTTTTACACGCCAGATTGTACGCTGGGCACGTTCAATAAATCCCAAATCTGTATACATTTGTACTGCGCCAGGATTATCAGCACGAACATGTAACCATAGTTCATTCGTGCCTCGTTGACGAGCATTCTGCATAACCTGTTCTGTTAGGGCACGGGCGATGCCTCGACGGCGATGCTCCGGATGTGTGGCGACGTTAGCGATCAAGTGTATCCGCTTACCATTGTTTCGGAACGGTACTAAGCTGGCATTTCCAATGATGCGACTATCCTCTTCCCAAACGAAACCAGAGAGTGGCATAGATGCGCTCTCGATAGCATTGCTGGCCCAGCGCATGAAGGAGGCATCGCGGCTGGCGCGCCGCATTTGCCGAACGTAAGACTGACCTTCGCTATCCATGTTATTGGCAAAACATAGCTCGATCAAATCGGCCACGCGCGGCAGGTCTCGCAACATATTGAGCGGACGTAGATTTCCCGGGGTTGACGGATGCGCAGGAAGCGGGATGGATGTCATGAGCCTATTATAGTCGTATGTGGGTGGTTGGGGGTAGAATAAGGATAGCTTGTAACGAAAGGCACTTATGACCTTACCAGAACCCATTCAGCCATCACTGCGCTCTGTCATTATTCACTTGTTTCGCAAAGTCGTTAAACCAGTAACTTTGGAGCGCCGTGCCGAGGTACAGGTGCAACTGCGCGATGCCTGTACTCCGGATTTTGACTTTTTTCTGCTGGTTGTGCTATCAGCCGTAATCGCCACACTTGGTCTGTTGACTAATTCGGCAGCCGTCATCATCGGGGCTATGCTGGTTGCACCACTCATGTCGCCAATTATCGGGATCGGACTAGCATCATTGACCGGTGATGCACGATTATTTCGTGATTCGGGGGTAGCCTTAGGACGTGGAGCGCTTTTTGCAGTCTTGATGGCGATAATCCTGGCCTGGAGTAATCGCTACCTACCGTTTGTTACGCTGCAAGAATTGCCGGTTGAGATCATGTCTCGTACCCGCCCCAGCCCGATTGATTTGACTATCGCACTGGCGGGTGGGATGGCGGCTGCCTTTGCAATGGCTATGCCGTCCATCTCAGCAGCGTTACCAGGCGTAGCCATTGCGACTGCATTAATGCCGCCGCTTGGTGTAATAGGTATTGGAATAGCGATGGGGCGTTGGGAAGTGGCTGGTGGTGCGCTTTTACTTTTTCTTACCAACGCAGTCACCATTGCTTTTGCTGCTATGCTGGTCTTTTTTGCGCTGGGCTTTGCGCCTAAACGTGAAGCCGGGCGGCGCATTCCGCGTGCGTTGGCAATATCAGCTATATTCACCCTTATCTTGCTAGTGCCTCTCACTTTACTCAGCGCCAGCTTTTTCCGTGAGGCTGCTGAAAACCGTGAAATCAATGCGGTTGTGGAGGAAGAAGTTGCCAGGTATGATGCAGAATTGACGAAATTACAGGTTTTGCAGGAAGGAGAAGCACTGTACATGACGGCCACCTTGCGCGTAGCAAAGCAGCTCAGCTATGAAGATGTGATTGAGCTGCAAGAAAACGTGGCACTAAGATTGCAACGAATAGTGTCTATTGTGGTAAACCAGATTGTTGCCGCGCAGCTTGACCCACATGTACCACCTACGTTCACTATCACGCCTACAGCTGCTACCTTTACACCAACCGCTACCTCTACCCCAACAATTACCGCTACCTTTACCCCCAGCCCAACGCCAATTCCTCCTACGCCGACAGCCACACCACAGTTGGCGCAAATACCACGGAACGCTCTTAAAACCCTGGACCTAGTACAACAGCCCGGAGGTCCGTCAATCGGTAGAGTTCGCCCTGGCGACTTCGTGACCGTACTCTATGGCACTCAGGTCTACGATGGCCTGGTCTGGCTGGAAGTTATGGATGCCGAAGGTCGCATTGGCTGGCTCCCGCAAATTGAGATGGCGGTGGTCACATACACACCCACCAAAACGGCCACGTCAGAGCCGTAAAATCTAATATAACTCTTACACCAAGTATGCAAATCGCAAACTCGCATTTGTTATAATCACATGAAGGTGACCTTCCACCTACGAGTAGTATTAGAAAAGGAAAATTGCTTATGATGCGATTTGACCGTTTTACAGAGAGGGCACAGGAAGCTGCCCAGCGCGCTGCCGAGATTATCCAGCGCTACGGCCATAATCAGATCGATACCGAACACATCCTGATGGCGCTGATCGAGCAGCCGGATGGTGTGATTCCCCAGATTTTGGAAAAACTGAATATCAGTGCAGCGGCCCTGACCGAAAGATTGGATTCAACTTTACGTGCCAGCCCCAAAGCAAATATTTTTGGCGGCGGAGCAGGGCAGATTTTTATCACACCGCGTGTGAAACGAATAATTGACTTAGCCAACGAAGAAGCTAACCGTCTGAAAGACGAATATATCTCCACCGAACACATCTTCTTGGCTATATTAACCGAACGCAATACGCCCGCAGCCCGCATTTTGGAATCCGCGGGGTTGACTCGTGACCGTGTCTACGATGCCATCCAGGAACAGCGTGGTGGCCAACGGGTGACCGATCCGCAGGCTGAGGCCCGTTACCAAACACTTGAAAAATATTCACGTGATATGACGCAGATGGCACGCGAGGGTAAATTGGACCCAGTCATTGGCCGTGATACTGAAATCCTCCGCCTGATTCAGATTTTGTCACGACGTACAAAGAATAACCCTGTACTGATCGGCGAAGCAGGAGTTGGCAAAACGGCTATTGTTGAAGGTTTAGCCCAAAAGATCGCTAACAATGATGTCCCTGAAATTCTGGCCGGAAAGAAGGTTATCTCGCTGGATTTAAGCGGCATGATCGCTGGTTCACGCTTTCGGGGCGAGTTTGAGGAACGCTTAAAATCATCTATCGAAGAGGTGCAACGTTCACAGGGTGAGATTATCCTAATGATAGACGAACTACACACCGTGGTAGGTGCGGGAGCAGCCCAGGGCGCGTTGGATGCGAGTAATATGCTTAAACCAGCCTTGTCGCGTGGTGAGTTACAATGCATCGGCGCTACAACGTTGGATGAATATCACAAACATATTGAAAAAGATGCCGCATTGGAACGCCGCTTTGCTCCTATCTACGTCGAAGAGCCAAGCGTAGAAGACACAATCCAGATGCTAGAAGGCTTGCGTGACCGTTATGAGGCCCACCACAAAGTTCACTTTGCGGATGATGCTTTGGTTGCTGCAGCACAATTAGCAGATCGCTATGTTACCGATAGGCACTTGCCCGATAAGGCTATCGATTTGATGGACGAAGCCGCCGCAAAGCTGCGTGTAGCTTTGTATTCCTTGCCGGATGATTTGAAAGTCATGAAGAACGAAATTGAACGCTTGCATGCTGAAGAAGAGCAAGCTGGATTGGAACGCGATTACGAACGTGCTGCTGAGAAGAAAGCCGAGCGCTTACGTATCGAGCAGGATTTTAACGGTCAGCGTGAAAAATGGGAAGCTGATCACCAACTCGATGAGGTAGTGGAAATTAATGATATTGCTGAAGTTGTGAATCAATGGACAGGCATCCCGCTCACGCAGATGATGGAGAGTGAAGCCGACAAGCTTCTGCAAATGGAAGATCGATTGCATGAGCGCATCATTGGGCAGGAAGAAGCCATCCACGCCATTTCAGACGCAATTCGCCGTGCCCGCTCTGGTTTGAAAGATCCTTCTAGGCCGATTGGCTCGTTTATATTTATTGGCCCGTCTGGTGTTGGTAAAACTGAGTTGGCAAAAGCATTGGCATGGTTCATGTTCGATGACGAGGATGCTCTTGTCAGAATAGATATGTCTGAATATCGGGAGCAACATACAGTTTCCAGATTGTTTGGTGCGCCCCCAGGATACGTCGGTTACGAGGAAGGCGGTCAACTGACTGAAGCCGTCCGTCGACGACCTTACCGCGTCATGCTCTTTGACGAAATTGAAAAAGCACACCCTGAAGTCTGGAATGCATTGCTGCAAATCCTGGACGATGGTCGCATGACAGATGGTCAGGGCAATGTGGTGGATTTCCGCAACACGGTTTTGATTATGACTTCCAATCTGGGTACCGAGTATGTACGCCAGGGCGGCACTCTGGGTTTCCTCCAGCAAACAGCAAATGATGAAGAGCGCGAAACGCACGATAAGATTGAAAAGGCGCTCAAGGGCGCATTCAGACCTGAGTTTCTCAACCGTATCGATGAGATCATTATGTTCTCACCGCTAAGTGTTGAAGAGATGGAGCAGATCGTTGATTTGCAAATGAAGGAGCTGCTCGGACGATTAAGTGAGCACAATGTCACTGTTGAGCTTATGGATACTGCCCGCAGTTGGCTGGCAAAGGAAGGCTACGACCCAGCCTTCGGCGCTCGCCCGCTGCAAAGGGCAATCCAAAAGTACGTGGAAAGCCCACTATCAGTTGAGTTGCTGGCTGGTAAATTTAAGGATGATACTGTCGTACAGATAGATGTGGACGAAAAGAAAAATAAGCTGGTTTTCAAAAAAGCTAAATCAACAACTAAGGCCAAACAAACCGTTGATGCATAAAAATAAAGGAGACGGCTTTTGATTACCGTCTCCTTTTTGAGTTAAGTACTAATTTTTTTCTTAATCAAGTAAAGTATGATTGGTGGAATTTCTAGGAGGTTTTTTTATGGAAATTGAAAATAAAAAATCGAAATCCTCATTTGGTATTGTGATTGTGGTTGTAATTATTGTACTCTGTTGTTGTCTCGTCATATTGGCAGCGGTGGGTGTTGTTGTTTATGAATATAGCAAACAAATTCCGTCCATCCCTGGTATTCCCGACCTGTCCTTTGGTCCTGCTACTGCAACCCCGGTTGTAGAGGTAACAAGGCCTCCAGTTAGTGATGTTCCGGTTGACACGGTCGAAGTATTGCGAACCACCATCGTGCCCGAAAACAATCCAACTGAATTAGCCTGCCGTTTGGAAGGCATATGTGATATCCCTGAAACAATGGCACCGCCGCCCGGTCCACGCCAAGTAGGTGAACGGGATGAGTTTTGGGCTACAAATATTGGAACCAATGAGAACTTCCGTGTAAATGCTACCATGCAATATGTAACTCCCCATGTCTACTTTTGGGTTGAGAATGGAATCAAATATAACGAGGGCGAGATGAAATCCCTCGTTGATGCGTTTGAAGAGAAAATGTATCCCACTAACCGAGAGTTTTTCGGAAGTGAGTGGAGTCCTGGAATAGACGGTGATGAGCACATCTACATTCTTTATGCGCGTGGTATCGGTTTTTCAATAGCGGGTTATTTCTCTTCTGCGGATGAAATCCACCCATTGGCCCATGAGTACTCCAATGCGCATGAGATGTTCGTGTTCAATGCCGATAACACTGACCTGGGTGATGAATTCACCTATGGCGTGTTGGCGCACGAATTCCAGCATATGATTCACTGGTCTCAAGATCGCAACGAAACATCTTATCTTAACGAAGGTTTCTCAGTGTTGGCGGCTTTTTTAAACGGCTATAACATTGGCGGCTTCGATTGGTTATATAGTACCAATCCCGACCTGCAACTCAATGACTGGCCAAATGATCCCAATGCAACCTCGCCTCATTACGGGGCTGGATTCCTGTATCTGACCTACTTCCTCGACCGTTTCGGTGAGGATGCCACCAAAGCGCTGGTCAAAGACCCTGAGAACGGCCTCGATAGTGTGGATGGCGTATTGCAACAAATCAATGCGACAGACCCAGTAACAAGTCAACTCATCGATGCCGATGATTTGTTTATGGACTGGGTTGTGACAAATTATTTACTAGATCCGAACGTGGGTGATGGACGGTTTGTTTACAATAATTATCCGAGTGCGCCTCAAACATCCCCGACGGAATCAGTCTATGATTGTCCCACGGCTGATATGGGACGCACAGTAAAGCAGTACGGAGTGGATTACATCCAGATAAACTGTACAGGTGACTATACCCTGCGTTTCGAAGCCTCGACTGTGGTCGGATTGCTGCCCGAGAATTCATATTCCGGCTCCTATGCTTACTGGTCCAATAAAGGCGACGAATCTGACATGACTTTGACCCATGAATTTGATCTCACAGACATCACTGGCCCAATCGAATTTTCCTTTCGAACTTGGTATGACTTAGAAGAAGATTACGATTACCTGTATTTCGAAGTCTCAGAAGATGGCGAGAACTGGCAAATCATTACTACCCCATCTGGAACCAGTGAAGACCCTTCCGGAAACTCCTATGGTTGGGCTTACAATGGTGTCACCAATGGATGGATTGAGGAAGCTATCGACCTATCAGACTATGCTGGCAAGAAAATATTCGTACGCTTTGAATATGTGACCGATGCAGCTGTAAATGGTGAAGGTATGCTGATTGATGATGTCTCTGTGGATGCAATCAACTATTTTAGTGATTTTGAAAGCGATGATGGTGGTTGGGTGGCAAACGGATTTGCACGTGTGCAGAACGCGCTCCCACAAACCTTCCGCTTGGCATTGATCAAGGAAGGCTCCACCACCACTGTAGAAATGATTGAAGTTAGTGACGACCAGATTGCTGAAATCCCTCTCTCCATTGGCGGTGATGTGGATAACGTCACGTTGGTGGTGAGTGGCACCACGCGTTTCACGCGTGAAGTAGGAAGTTATACGATCGAGATTCGCTAGTACGTGAGCAGGTTAATATTAGAAACAGAAAAGCGCCCCTGAACAATCAGAGGAGCTTTTTCATATTACGACTTAGGGATTCTTTATACTCCAGCAGCCTTTTTCAAGGCCGCAGCCTTATCTGTGCGTTCCCAGGAAAATTCGACATCTTCACGGCCAAAGTGACCGTAGGCGGAAGTTTGACGATAAATGGGTTTACGCAGGTCAAGGTCCCGGATGATTGCGCCGGGGCGCAGGTCAAAGTGCTCGGTAATGAGATCAGCGATTTTATCGTCTGCGATCTTCCCGATCCCAAACGTCTCGACATTCACTGAGAGCGGATGTGCCACACCGATGGCGTAGGCCACCTGGATTTCGCAGCGCTCGGCTAATCCGGCAGCGACCACATTTTTGGCAGCCCAACGCGCCGCGTATGCAGCAGAGCGGTCCACTTTGGTGGGATCTTTCCCGGAAAACGCGCCACCGCCATGACGGCCCATTCCGCCATATGTATCCACGATAATCTTGCGCCCGGTTACGCCTGCATCGCCTTGTGGGCCGCCAATCACAAAACGTCCTGTGGGGTTGACATAGATCTTTAGATCACCGTCTACCATGTCCTTGGGCAGAACTGGATTGATGACGTGATCAATAATGAGTTTGCGGATGTCCTCCTGAGAGATATCCGGGGAGTGTTGGGTGGAGATTAAAACGGTATCAATGCGCTTGGGTTTGCCAAAGGCATACTCAACCGTAACTTGGCTTTTGCCATCCGGGCGCAACCACTCGAGTGTGCCATCCTTGCGAACTTCGGTGAGCCGCAACGCCAGCTTATGCGCCAGATAAATGGGCATTGGCATCAGGGTGGGAGTCTCGTTGCAAGCATAACCAAACATCATACCCTGGTCACCAGCACCAATGGCTTCAAGTTCAGCATCTTCACCGCCCTTGGCTTCCAGAGATTTACTTACTCCCATATCTATATCCGGGCTCTGGCTGGCAATAGCTGAAAGTACGCCACAAGTGTTGCCATCGAATCCCTTCTTGGCACGATCGTAACCGATTTCAACGATGACCTTGCGGACAAGTTCATCAAAGTTGACAAAGGCTTTTGTTGTGATTTCACCCAAAAGCATAATGTAACCAGTTTTAGTGGCAGTTTCACAGGCGACTCGCGAGAACGGATCCTGTTCCAGACAAGCATCTAAGACAGCATCGCTTATCTGGTCACACATTTTGTCAGGGTGACCTTCCGTCACTGATTCGGACGTGAACATCAGTTTCGGGGAAGTCATGAAAGTAGTACTCATACGTTACACCTCTTATAAAAATGAAATTGCCCCTTCTAGCTGAACTTGGAAAGGGCAATTGTGTACAAAATTGGCTGCCCTCTCATCTTCCAGAAACATCCAACTGCCGGAATTAGCACCTTTTCTGAGTGAAAGGTTGCTGAGGCTTCGCAGGGCCGGTCCCTCCGCCTCTCTGGATAAGAGCGCCTAATGGGGCTATTGAATTGTGGCGGGATAATACCACAAGTGAATTGATGCGTCAATTAAAAAAAACAACCGCCGAAGATTCGGCGGCTGTTGATACAAGTGTCGATAGTTATCAATTAGATGCGCAACGGAATCCGGTAGTGGCTAAAATTGACTGATGGCATGATTCAAGATGAGATTGTAGCGGTGAA
>CAZCPP010000084.1:0-14180 GCA_964500655.1 uncultured Anaerolineaceae bacterium
GCCTTATCCCGTGAGCATCTACCTTTTTCATAGTTCTGTCAGTGAATCAGAGAATTTATATACTTATGACCTGGTTGAAAAATACACTCCTAATTTATTTGAGCCTACATTTATTGGCGGCATGTAGCTTTCCTTTAATTAGTGAATCAGTAACTACGCCTGAGCCTACGCTCGGTATGGAAACCGCAATTGCCATTGCAGCTTCAACCGCCAAAGTACCGCGTCCTACGCCGACATCAGCAGCGATGGGTACACTTGAAAATCCAATCATAGTTGCCTTGCCCCCGGGCAGTTCTGGCGACGAGGAACGCGTGAACGCCGGTAAGGCTTTTGCCGAGCAACTATCCGAAATAACTGGGCACACATTTGTTGTGGTCGCTCCAGAATCTTATAGGAAGCTGGTGGAGGCTATGGGACAGGGTAATGCACATATTGCAGTTTTGTCACCCTATGCATATGCACTAGCACATGAGAGTGGGTATGCCAGTGCCGCTTTCGCCAGCTTGGAATCGGGGGAAAAAGCTTATGGAGCGCAATTCATAGCTCGTACGGATGCAGGCTTCAAGTCCTATTTTGATGCGAACCGAGAAGAAAATAAAGTGGAGGCCGTCACCGCCCTATCACAGTTCCGAAATAAAAAACCATGTTGGCCCGATGAAACCTCCCCTTCGGGATATGTCATCCCGATTGGCTTTCTATCACAAAGTGATGTCCCAGTACGTTCCGGCGCGATTCTACAGGGACAACCGACAGTCGTTCGGGCGGTATATGTGGGCGGTATTTGTGATTTTGGGGCTACCTACATTGACGCACGAAAATTCCCGGCTGTGCTGGATGAATACCCGGATGTACTTGAGCAAGTAGAGGTGATCTGGCGAATTCCGTCAATAATTCCTTACGATATACTCGTAATCGCTCACGATCTATCGCCTGAAATTGCACAGGCTATCAGAGATGCACTCTTTCGAATAACGGGCATGCAAGCAGGGAGATCGATTTTGGGGAAAGCTTATGGCATCCAGGAGTGGGAGCGCATTACCGATGCATTCTATGAAGAGTTTCGTGTGGCTCTTGATGCTTCGGGTATAGACCTACATAGCTTGTTAGATTAAAACATAAAATTCTAATTAAAGATCAATTGTTTATACAAAAGCACTTGCCCAGCTTGCAATTATGTAATATCATCAAGGTTGTAAGGGGAACCTCCCTTATCATCCCTAATCTTCTGAGAGGAGAAGAAATGAATAAACGCTTTACGTACGTGTTATTTGCTTTAGTGGCTGCTTTGGCATTAGTACTGGCTGCCTGTGGCCCGCAACCGACTGAAGCTCCACCAGAACCGGAGCCCATGCCGGAGCCAACCGAGGCTCCCCCTGAGCCGGAACCCACCGAACCCCCGATGGCCGCTGTTGGCTCGGAAGAACATCCCATCAAGGTTATGTTCGTCCCGTCGACTGATACCGGCGTGATTGTTACCGGTGGTGAAATTATGGCCGACGCGCTGAATGAGGCCACTGGCCTGCAATTTGAAGTGGTCGTCCCGACTTCTTATGCAGCCACGATCGAAGAGATGTGCGCTTCCCCAACTAACACCATGACCTTTATTCCTCCGGTTGGATATGTATTGGCCAATCAACTCTGCGGCGTGGATGTTTCCTATAAAGCTGTTCGTTATGGATTCCCCATCTATTGGGCCCAAGTCCTGGTAGCTCGTGATGGCGACATTCAAACTGTTGCAGATCTGGATGGAAAGAAGTGGGGTTACACCGATCCTACTTCCACCTCCGGTCGCTTGCTGCCACTGGCCTTCTTTGAATCCAACGACATTACACCCAGCGAAGCAGTAGAAACTGGTGGACACACCGCTGCTGTAAGTGCTTTATACAATGGGGAAGTGGACTTTGTAACTACCTACTACAGCGTCCCGCTGTCTCCGGAATCCGGGGGCGGACCCTGGTGGACCTATGAAGATTGGGTGGCTGATCCAACGCTTGCTGACACCAAGGTTGACATCCCTGATGATGTGGTTCCCACCTGTGCTATCAATGCAGAGAAAAAGGATAGATTGTACTGTGGCGAGTGGCGCCCGCTGGACGCCCGCCCCAATATCCGCACAGAGGCTCCGGACGTAATTCAAAAGCTCAAGATCCTGACCTTGACAGATTTGTACGCGCCGAATGATGCCATGGCCTTTGGCCCAGAATTCCCGGCAGACCTGCGCGCTCAGGTTGTAGATGCATTGTTTGAATTCTCGCAAACTGAGGCCTGGGGCGACTCCATTGGCAACAATGATTTCTACGGTTGGACCGGCATTGAACCTGCAACAGACTCTGAATACGATGAACTACGCAATCAAATTATTGCTGTTGGTGTAAGTCTCGAAGACTTGGGCGAGTAATTCAGCCCTTGGTATCAAATCCCGGACAGTTTATCTGTCCGGGATTTTTAAACCATTGAAATTATTTCTATCCATTGGTGGTGATCACTTATGTTAAAAATCCAAAACCTGACCAAGATATACGATGGCGGGGTGTTGGCGTTGGATGATGTCAGTTTTGATGTCCCTAAGGGCCAGTTCGCAGCCGTTATCGGGTTAAGCGGCTCGGGAAAGTCAACCTTACTGCGCTGTATCAACCGCCTGATCGAACCAACAAACGGGGAAATTCTCTGGAATGATATCAATATAACTAGAGCAAATGATGATGAAATGCGCCTCATCCGCCGCAAGATCGGGATGGTCTTCCAACATTTCAACCTGGTGCATCGCTCTTCCGTACTGACCAACGTACTATCCGGACGATTAGGGTATGTTAACCCAGCGATGAGCCTCATCAATCGTTTTCCAAAGAACGACACAGAAAACGCCTTCAAACAATTGGAACGAGTAGGGATCGCAGACAAGGCGGACAGCCGCGCAGACGAATTAAGCGGTGGCCAACAGCAGCGGGTGGGAATTGCGCGTGCCATGATGCAGGACCCAGACATCATCTTGGCAGATGAACCGGTTGCCAGCCTCGATCCGGTTTTGGCACACTCCATTATGCAGTATCTTGAAAAGATCAACAAAGAAGATGATGTTACCGTACTGTGCAGCCTGCACTTCCTCGATTTGGTTCATCGCTATGCTGATCGGGTTGTGGCCCTTAATGAAGGCAAAAAGATGTTTGATGGGCCGCCAGAAGAGATTGATGATGCCAAATTCAAAGAAATCTACGGCAAAGATGCGGAGCGGGTAGGATAGGAGCACAGCATGGAAAAAAAGAAACCTGATTTACTGCGATCACTTGGGACTGGCCTGGCTGTCGTGTTTGTCCTGGTTGTATATGCCTTTGGTTTTCATGTCACTGAAGTCGATCTAGCCGAAACCAGATCAGAAAAACGCCGTGAGGGATTAACCCGCATTTTGCGTGCTATAGCACATCCAGATTTGTTTGAATACGAGACTGAAGACCTTGTTGTTTCTTTACCGGTTATGGTTCCCTGCCCAGAGGAGGGCTTTCAGACAGAACCACCGGACACTAGTGGACCCTATATTGTCATGACCCCGGCCTGTGCCGATCCGCAAAGCAAAGCTATCGTCGAGGGGTATAACTTCAAACCCTTCAGCACTGGTCCTTTGAATTTCAAACCTGCGGACAGTGAATTTGATGTTAGTCTACAACTTGCCTCAGTTGATGCAGATGAAGACGGTCACTTTAGTGTAGAAGTCCAGATGCGGAATCGACCTAATGACAAGGTTCAGGAGATCCAGTTCATTACCCGGCGCAATGTTGGCGCACCTACCTTGACCCAAACATCATATGATACATGGGACAGAATTGTCGAAACAGTCTTCCTGGCACTGCTGGCAACAACCTTAGGCACCCTGTTAGCCATTCCCCTCAGCTTCCTGGCTGCCCGCAACTTGATGAAAGATGTAAGAAGTTCTTTGATCAGTATGTCGCTATCAATCCTGCTGATTCCGGTCGGCATTTTTGTTGGAATCAAGATTGCCAGTTGGAGTTCAGAGGTTAGCACGTTGATATCAAATAACACATTTATTGCAATTGCGTGTCTGCTAATTGCTCCTTTGATCATCTGGCTAGGAGCCCGTTTTGCCCTGTTCCGGCAGGAAGATGAAAGGCCTCCACTATCTATTAATATTGTTCGTTGGCTTGTGACCACTGTACTCGCTTTCGTAGCGGTCATTGCCTTGTACCTGCTCTCATATCTGGCTATGCTGGGTGGGAGTTACCTCGGGGAGCAATGGGGCGCATTTGGTTTCTTGGGTTACTTTGTACGCGATTTGGGAGACATCCTTGGGATGCTCATCAGTGCCCTTGTTGCCCTGTCTACAGCTGGTTTTCTTAGCAGCCTGGCTGGGCGTTTAGGCTTATTCCTGGGTCGTGAATCGAACCTTGTCATTCGATTGTTGCAAATCATTTTGGCAGCCGCTGCGGGTGCACTGTTATTCCTGATTTTAGCTGCCGGTATCAACTGGTTTTACCAGTTCAACAACTATGTTGGCTTCTTCACCTGGGCTACAGGAATTGGTGCCGCCCTGGGGTTCGTCCTCGGGGTTCTCAACAATCCGGAACACACCATGCCAACCGGTCTGATCATCTATTTCATCTCTCGGACGATCTTCAACGCCACGCGCTCGATGGAACCGCTGGTCATGGCCATTATCTTCGTGGTCTGGGTAGGGATCGGACCATTCGCCGGTTCGTTGGCGCTGGCTTTGCATACAATTGCAGCGCTCGGTAAACTGTACTCTGAACAAGTTGAAAATATTATGGCCGGGCCGTTGGAGGCTATCCAGGCTACCGGAGCCAACCGCTTACAAACCATAATTTACGCCGTCATTCCTCAGATCATCCCGCCTTACATTTCTTTCACCATGTACCGCTGGGACATCAACGTGCGCATGTCCACCATCATCGGTTTCGTGGGTGGAGGTGGTATTGGCTTCCTTTTGAACCAGAATATCAAAGTTCTCGACTATCGTGCTGCCGCTGCCCAGATGCTGGCGATTGCGATCGTGGTAGCCTCTATGGATTACATCAGTTCCGTTATTCGTGAACGCTACGTATAAGAGAAAATTGGTAGGAAATGGAGTGCGGATTGACCTCCGCACTCTTTTTTTTAAGGTAGAATTCCGGCCTATGTGGAATAATTTTCTCAAGTGGACTTGGCGCGTCATACGGATCTTGGCCCTGCTCGGCCTGCTGGTCTTCTTTCTGCCGCGCATTATCATATCGATCTACGCCATGTTCAAAATCTACACCGTTGAAAATGTTTCCCCTGAGAGGGTAGCAATTGTCTTTGGAGCTGGTCTGCGTCGTGATGGAGCTCCTACAGCTGTGTTACGCGATCGCGTCGAAACTGCCGTACAACTATATTTGGAAGGCAAAGTTGAAAAACTGCTCATGAGCGGCGACAACCGCTTCGTGAATTACAACGAGCCAGAAGCCATGCGTCAATACGCCCGTAATCTAGGTGTCCCGGATGAAGCGATTGTGCTTGATTATGCCGGTCGCCGTACTTACGACACCTGCTATCGCGCCAGGCATATCTTTGAGGTCGATTCTGCCATCTTGGTCACTCAGAAGTTTCACTTATCACGTGCACTGTTTACCTGTAATGCGCTTGGATTGAAGGCTGTGGGCGTTGAGACGGGGAACTATTATTTTCTCAAGCGTTCACGCTTGTACTGGAATATCCGTGAGCAGTTTGCGACCGTTACGGCATTTTGGGATGTATACTTTAAGAAACCGTTACCCGTGTTGGGTGAGCCTGAACCTATCTTTCCAATGACTTAACCACAAAGATCGCGAAGCATGTGAAGAAAATTAATAACTTTATGTTTTTAGCGTGATTAGCAGTTCAAATAGGAGTAATCAATGACCCGTGACGAAGCCCTTACGATTGTGCGTGAGCATATCAAAAACGAGAACCTGATCAAGCACATGTTCAGCGTCGAAGCCGTGATGCGTTACTACGCTGAAAAATTGGGGGAAGACGTGGAGACCTGGGGATTATTGGGTCTACTGCACGACTTTGACTGGGAAATCCACCCAACGCTTGAAGAACATCCTATAAAGGGTGCCCCAATTCTACGTGAACGTGGGGTAGACGAAGAACTCATTCAGGATATTTTGAGCCATGGTTATGGAACCGGTGTGCCACGTGACTCGCTACGTCGAAAAGCGCTCTTCGCCTGCGACGAGATCACTGGCCTGGTGACCGCTGTCGCGTTGGTGAGACCTTCACGATCACTGCTGGATTTGAAAGTCAAATCGGTTAAGAAGAAGTGGAAGGACAAGGCCTTCGCCGCTGGAGCGGACCGTGCCGAGATCGAGGAAGGCACCAAAGAGTTCGGGGTTGAGCTCTGGGAGCATGTGGAAAATGTGATCCTGGCGATGCGCAAGATCGCTCCGGAATTGGGATTGACGGGAAAATAACAATGAGCCTGCGATCTGTCACTACAGAGAACACAGAGCATCTAGTCTAATGGATAAATGACGTTATAGAAATTTTCAAGGGGAGTTGAAAGCGCAATTGGAAGAGTTAAACAAAGAATGAAAAAGAGAGCGACCTATCCAGTCACACTCTTTTTCATGGTCATTTTTTCTTATTTGTCACCGATTTCTTTGCCGCAGGCTTCTTTTTTGCCGGTGCCTTTTTCCCTTTCTGAGACGATGTTGCAGGTATTTTCTTTTTTTCAACTGGTTTTCTTGCAGCTACCTTTTTCTTCGCAGCGGGCTTCTTCTTCACCGGAGCCTTCTTGGGCTTAGGCTTTGGTTTCTTCACTTCAACTAATTTCACAAAGTTTTCCACTTCCCAGCTCGTCACCACAGCTTGTATGGCGTCACTGGCTTTCACATCCACGGCGCTCTCGCCGCGCACCGCCGCACGTTTGCGAACAGGGCCAGCATCCAAGCGAGTGGATTTAGGCGCGGCTTTGAGCAAATGCACCGTTGCGACCTGGTTGGGTTTACCGACCGCCATGCCAGCCAACGTAATGCCTTTCGGTAGTGTCCAGAAGATCACTCCGCGACCATAGCGTCCCTGCGTGGGAATGTCACTAGTCGGGATGCGTTTGGCTTTTCCATCCGACGAGATTACGAACAACTCGCCTTTACCTGGCACCACTTCCGCGCCGGTGACCTCGTCCCCCACCCCCAACTTAACACCGTTCACACCTGCTGCCACCAGCCCCATTGGGCGCACGTCGCTTTCTTTGAAGCGGATACCAAATCCGCTCGAGATGGATAGCGTGATCTGTTTAGTTCCGTCAGTAAGAAGCACCCGGCGGAGTGAATCGCCGCTATTGACCTTGACTAGTGTAAAGGATTGCGCGGAAGGTCCCGGTAATTCGTTCACCGCTGATTTCTTAACCATGCCGCCGCGCGTCACGGTGAAAACATATGTCTCTTCTGGCAATGTCGAGCGCTGTGCTGGCAACGTGAAAACAGCCGCCAACTTGTCACTCTCGCGTAATGGTGCGATCTTGTGCCAAGCTGTACCATCCCCAAGTTTATCGACCTGTGGCAAGGTATGTACAGCTATCGCCGCAGTTTTGCCGGTTTTCGATACCAGATACAAAGTATCGGTAGTTGACGCTTTCACCAGCCAGCGCGGCGCTTCGTTTCCACTAGGGCGCGGGGCCTTCTTGTCGTCACGTAAACGCGAAGCCAGTCCATCAGCAGTTACACCGACCCACACGTTTTGTTCTGGCAGTAAATCACTAGCGGTCATTGGCTTGGTGGTCTTGCCCTTTTCCACGCTCACAATTTGCGTGCGACGGCGATCGCCATAATCCGCCTTGACTTCGATTAGTTCATCTGCAACCAGGTTACGCATCTTCTTAGGGGATTTGAGTAACCTTTCCAGCGTTTTGATATCCTGCTTTACTTCTCGATATTCACTCTGTATTTTCTTGCGTTCCAGCGCGGACAGGCGGCGCAATTGCATTTCCAGTATCGCGTTGGCCTGAATCTCCGTCAGTTTATATTTTCGCATCAGTTTTTTCCGAGCAGTTTGGACGTCTGCTGCGCTGCGGATCAGTTTGATTACCTCGTCCATGTTCTTGAGCGCGACAAGGTAACCTTCCAGAACATGTGCACGCTTCTGAGCCCTGTCCAGGTCATATTCAGCACGGCGTTTGATGACTGTCAACCTGTGCTCCAGGTAAACGCGTAAGGCCTGCTTCAATGAAAGCATGCGCGGCTCGCCATTTACCAATGCCAGCAGGATAATGCTGAATGTTGACTGCATGGGGGTGCGTTTGTATAGTTTCTCGAGAACCTTTGGCGGTTCCACATTCTTGGTCAACTCGATCACAATGCGCATACCTTGGCGGTCAGATTCATCGCGCAAGTCAGTCAGGCCATCGATGACGTTATCACGCGCCAACGAAGCGATACGTTCGATCAAACTGGATTTGTTGACCATGAATGGTAGTTCAGTGATGATCAGACGCGACTTGCTGCGTTCCATTTCCTCGATGTGGACCTTGGCCTGTATACTTACGCGTCCACGTCCGGAACCGTAGGCTGCTTCCAATCCCTCTTCCCCCTTTTGTTGGACAATGACACCGCCTGTCGGGAAATCTGGACCCTGAACGAATTTCATCAGTTGTCCAACGGAAATATCATCGAGCTTTTGCCAGTTTTCAAGCATGTGGACCAGCGCATCCACTACTTCGCTCAAGTTGTGGGGCGGAATAGAAGTAGACATACCCACCGCGATACCCGTCGCGCCGTTGACCAACAAATTAGGAATAGCGGCAGGTAGCACGGTTGGCTCTGTTAGCGTATCGTCGAAGTTGGGTGCAAAATCAACAGTATCCTTGCCAATATCGGTCAGAATATCAAGCGCGGGAGCAGCCAGGCGCGCTTCGGTATACCGCATAGCAGCCGGGGGATCGCCGTCGATTGAGCCGAAGTTGCCTTGCCCATCTACGAGCAATGTGCGCATCGAGAAATCCTGTGCCATACGTGCCATGGCTTCGTAAACAGCCGAATCGCCGTGCGGGTGATATTTCCCCAGTACTTCCCCGACAATACGCGCAGATTTCTTAAAAGATGAATCGGCACGCAAACCCATGTCGTACATTGCGTATAGAATGCGGCGATGTACAGGTTTGAGCCCATCGCGGGCATCTGGAAGTGCGCGCGCCACGATGGTGCTCATGGCGTAGTCGAGATACGCTTGCTGCATCTCTTGATCAATATCGATTTTCTTTACCAGTCCAAGTTCCATTGAAGCTCCAAAATCTCTCACCAACCCCACCCCGTCCCTCCCCTTCCTCTCCTACGAGGAGAGGAAGGGGAGGGTGCCCCGCAGGGGCGGGAGGGGTAGACGAGAGTGAATTAATGTTCTATATACATGCCTATCTTAAGTGAGAAGGGGAAATGCGTCAAGGTAAAATACTGTTAACAGTAAAAATAATAAATTGTCTGCTGAGGGTAGATATGCGAGGTGCCGATGAATATTGAAAAACCGCTTCTAAAATCTTTGCTCGTAATGGCTGATATTATTGAAACACGCGATCCGTATACCGGTGGACATGTCTGGCGCGCCTCGTAATATGCCAAACTGTTGGGAATCAAAATCGGACTTCCAAAAAGCGAAGCCATCCTCGCTGGTTGGGGGCTATTTGCATGATGTGGGTAAAGTGGGTATTCCCAATTCCATTTTACGTAAGCAGGGATCTCTTACAAATGAAGAATTTAATATGTAAAAACCCATCCACTGATCGGTGCTCGTCTGATTTGTGAACACCCGCTTGGGCAGTTGTTTGAAGAGCATATCTTGTATCACCATGAATGGGTGGATGGTAATGGCTATGTTAACGGTGTGGGTGGAGATGACCTTCCCATTCAGGCGCGCATTGTTTGCATTGTGGATGCCTTCGATGCCATGACCAGCACACGCTCATATCGGGAAAGGTTGTCGTTGGAGACTGCGCTGTCGAACTTGGAGCAGGCTGCCGGGTCCCAATTCGATGCATTATTAGCCGAGCATATGTGTGAATTAGGCCACGCTGGCGATCTGTCCCATATCATTGGTCATAGCGATGATGGCATTCCACTCGTCACATGCCCAAATTGCGGACCAGTCATCGCGGTTCCACGCTCAGCTAAAGATGGCGTATTTGTTTATTGCCGTGCTTGCGGAGGAAAAATGCAATTGCATGAATCGAAGGGAGTTTTTCATGAAGAACTTCTCGGGATGGCGGAAAGTGCAACCGAGTTAATGTCGCAACCAAATGGGGATGTTATCCAGGATCTGGTCGCTCAAATCCCAGACGACTTGACCGCTTCCGGTTAAAGAGCAAAGGACGGTACAAGGACCGTCCTTTTGTGATTGTAGTTTTTTATTTAGTCTGCGGCAGTAGGGTCGGGAGCTTTTTCAGCAGCAGCAACCTCTTCACCTTCATCTACTTCAGCGATCACTTCTGTTTCTTCCTCGGTTTCAGCTTCCGCTTCACTGAAACGACCTTCTGTGAAGCCTGTCCCAGCAGGGATCAGCTTGCCGATGATCACATTCTCTTTCAGACCGAAGAGCGGGTCGGTGCTGGATGAAATAGCCGCTTGCGATAACACTTTGATAGTGTGTTGGAATGAGGAGGCTGATAGGAACGAATCTGTTGACAGGGAGGCTTTTGTAACCCCTAGTAAGATTTCAGCAAACTTGGCGGGTTGCTTTCCTTCTTCCAACAACTGCTCGTTCACACGCCGGATCTCGAGCCTATCCACAGGATCACCGGGTAGGTACTTGCTATCGCCAGGGCGAGTAACCTGCACCTTGCTCAACATCTTGCGAATTATGACTTCAAAGTGTTTGTCATGGATATTCTGACCTTGTGAGCGATAAACCTGTTGCACTTCAGTCATCAGATACATTTGGCAGGCATCACGCCCTTGAATGCGCAAAACCTGATGCGGGTTGAGGGAACCTTCGGTCAGCGGCTGGCCGGCCTCCACGTGTTCACCATCTTTGATGAGTAAGCGTGCTGTTGTAGGTATATCGTAGGTCTTTTCCTCGGTTTGGTCATAGGATACAACTACTTGCCGAGCTTTCTTTTCAACCCGGACACGTCCGCCGTGTTGAGCGGTAATCGTGGCTTCGTCTTTAGTGGCCAAGACATCGCCCATATTGACTTCGTCTTCAGTCTTAACTTCGAACTTCCACTCTTTAGGGATGTCGTAAGTATCACTGATCAATTCACTGTGTTCAATAGTAACTTCACGCAAATCAGCATAGCGCTCAGACTGCATGATTTTCACTTTGCCATTGATCTCAGCAACTACGGCTTCACCTTTGGGCTGCTTGCGCGCTTCGAAGAGCTCTTCCACGCGGGGGAGACCAGTTGTAATGTCGGCGCCCCCTGCAGCCACACCACCAGTGTGGAAGGTGCGCAGAGTAAGCTGTGTACCAGGCTCGCCAATGGATTGGGCCGCCACGATACCGATCGCAGAGCCAAGTGAGACCATGTCGCCACGACCCAAGTCGATGCCATAGCATTTTGAACAAATACCATGTGTTAACTCACAAGTCAGTGGTGAACGCACTTTGACCTCTTCGATACCTGCTTGCCCGATTTTGCGTGCCATATCGTGGTCGATGATGTCGTCGAATTCACCAATCACTTCACCGGTCTTGGGGTCGATCACACGCTCTGCCAGCAAGCGACTGTAAAGCCGACCTGACATCGATTGTCCTGCCACATCGTCTACCTTGCGAATATATATCCCTTCCCTGGTACCACAGTCGTGTTCGTTTATGATGATATCCTGGGCTATATCCACCAGGCGGCGGGTAAGATAACCGGCATCTGCGGTTCGCAGAGCAGTATCTGCCAGACCTTTACGCGCGCCATGCGTGGACATGAAGTATTCCATGGCTGTCAAACCTTCACGGAAGTTTGAACGGATTGGGAAGGGGATGATACGTCCGGATGGATCAGCCATCAAACCCCGCATACCAGCTAACTGCGATATTGTAGAATAACCACCTTTGGTCGCACCTGAATTGGCCATGACTGCCAGATTTCCATCCGGATCCATGTGCTTTCTGACGGCATCAGCAACACGGTCGGTGGTTTCCTGCCAGACATTGATCTCCCGTTCGCTCTTTTCCTGCTCTGTCAACAGGCCGCGGCGAAAATCTCGACCAATAACTTCTATTTGCTCTAGTGCTTCTTTGATGATGTCACGTCGTTCTGGTGGGATGGTGATGTCGGCCACAGCCAGTGTGGTTCCAGAGCGCGTGGCAAATTCAAAGCCCATACTCTTAATACGATCAGCGACGCGTGTGGTAACTTCCTGTCCGCAAAGTTCGTATACATCTGCGATAAGGTCTTTCACATCGCCTTTATCTAACTTATTGTTTACGAACTGCACATCTTCAGGCAAGATGCGGTTGAAAAGTGCGCGGCCAACGGTCGTATCAAGGACGCGGGTCTGCTGCTCAGGCATACGATTGCCTTCTTCATCGTACCAGGTTGTTGCACGCACCTTGATCTCAGAATGAACCTCTACCTGGCCGAGTTGATATGCCATGGCCACTTCATCCATATCGGAAAAAGCACGGCCGTCACCCTTATGGTCAGCTTTGTACTTGATGGTCAGATAGAACACGCCCAGAACCATATCTTTCGATGGGGAAATGATTGGCTCGCCGTCAGCAGGTTTGAGCAAGTTCCTGGAGGCGAGCATCAATTCACGGGCTTCCTGCACGGATTTCTGTGAAAGGGGGACATGTACAGCCATCTGATCGCCATCAAAGTCAGCGTTGAAGGCGGTGCATACCAGAGGATGTAACTGGATAGCAGAACCTTCGATCAAGATTGGTTCGAAGGCTTGGATACCCAGACGATGCAATGTAGGGGCACGGTTCAGGAGCACGGGTCGCTCTTTGATGACTTCCTCGAGCACTTCCCAGACCTCGGGCCTGTTACGCTCGATCAGTCGACGCGCTCCTTTTACGTTAGCTGCGTAAGTGTGCTGTACAAGACGTGAAATCACAAACGGTCGGTAAAGCTCCAATGCCATAGTCTTGGGAAGACCGCACTGGTAAAGTTTCAGTTGTGGCCCAACCACGATCACGGAACGGCCGGAGTAGTCCACGCGTTTACCAAGCAAGTTGCGGCGGAAACGACCTTTCTTGCCTTTGAGCATGTCGCTCAAGGACTTAAGCTCTCGGCGTCCACGGCGTGAAAGCGCTTTGCCGCGCTGGGAGTTGTCGATCAGGCTATCCACTGCTTCTTGCAACATGCGTTTTTCATTACGGATGATGACATCCGGTGCGCCCAACTCCAACAGGCGTTTGAGACGATTGTTGCGGTTGATTACACGGCGATATAGATCATTTAAGTCAGAGGTTGCAAAACGTCCACCATCTAACTGCACCATCGGGCGCAGGTCAGGTGGAATGACCGGTAAAACGCCCAGGATCATCCATTCTGGACGGTTGCCGGAACGACGAAATGCTTCTACCACCTTGAGGCGAGTTGTGGCCTTTTTGCGTTTTTGCTTTGATTTGGTAGTACGCACCTCATGCCAGAGCTCTTCAGATAATTTATCCAGATCTAGACGACGCAAGATATCAAAGAAGGCCTCGGCGCCCATATCGGCGCGAAAGACTTGTCCCCAACGATTCTTGAGTTCACGATAACGAATTTCACTCAGGAATGTAAAGGGTCGCAATTCCACTAGTTCATCGCGTACACGCGAGTTCTGATCTTCTGACGTAGAGGATTGATCCTCAAGCTGATTGCGAAGAGCTTCCATCTCTTCATCCGCTTCGGCTTTGACGCGGTCAGTTTCTTTTTTCAGATCTTCGAGTTCTCGAGCCTTCTGGTCCTTTAACTCATTCTCGATATCATCGAGTTTCTTTTTGACAATCTTTTGCACCTGGCTGATATGCTTGGCAGCAATTTCTACCCCAACTTCGACGATGGTATCGCTTGTAATTTCAAAGACCAACGCCTTTTTTGCGGCTTTACCCTTCTGATCCTGGAGCCTTTTCTCCAGCTTTTGACCTTCTTTGATGACCGGGTCAAGCTGGTCAGCAATTTGCTCATCATACGATTGTTCTAATGCGGCCTTTTTTTCCTTGATCTCGTTTAGCGTATGGTCGCAGCGCGCCTTTACTTCCGCAACCTTGGCATTAATCTGGGTTTCCTGTTC
>CAZCPP010000085.1:0-14113 GCA_964500655.1 uncultured Anaerolineaceae bacterium
GCCGTGATTAGGTGCGCCTGTTACTTCGTCATATAAATTGAGGGGAGGTAGTGTAATTTCATTTCCACTAGTACCGCCCATTGAAATTTCTAATGCATCGTTGCGAACGACGGCGAACTCGAGTAGTTTATCTTTGAGCAAGTAAAGTGTGCCCGCGTCTGCATTGCAAAATGACTTGGCTTCTAAAAGCATGTTTTCTAGTAGGCGACCGAAGTTTTCTTCAGTCCTTAATCCAATGCCTATAGGAATAACGATCTCTAACAGGCTGTCTGCCCGCTTCTTCTCGACTCCCACCTGAATTAGTATTTTTCGCAATAAACCGGTGACATATAATCCCACAACAGTAATTCCACCGATTCCAAATACTGCCGGCAATATATCCCCACCAATTCCGTTTGTAACAAGTAAATTATAGAGCGCAGTATATCCAATGCCAGCCCCTAAGCCACTAAATAGAAGGGTTATCCGGTTAACCTTATGGCGAAAGTAGAATTGGCTGATGGCAACACCAATAACGCCAGAAGCAGTAGCGTAGACGAGGGAGACTGAAAATGATTGCAACACCGCCGAAAAGATGCTTTGCTCAAATAAAGGAAGGACTAATTCAATATTTTCATAAGCTGCATACCCAAGGCCAGAAGCAATACCATAAACAGCCCCGTCTATTAGATTGTCAAATTTTTCGCGATAAATGACTAAGAACACTCCCAAGCTTACAATACTGAGTTGTACCAGAGGAGTGATGATAACTCTTATTGCCTCGGTGCTAAGATTCATCTCAATCAATTTTGGTTGTAGAAAGGATATTGCAGCATAGCCAAATACCCCCCAAGTTAGGCATAACAACACCCAGCCGAAATTTCGACGAGTATACAGGCCAAAAATATACATGACCAGAATTATGATTACGGGAATTCCTGCGCCTATTAAAATTGTCATGCTTCACTTTCAAAATTGAAGAATGTATTGATTATACACTTAGTTTAATTTTGCTATTTTTCAAAACCATTTCTCTGGTAAAATAGTGCCCTGTGGGAATCTGGGCTTGTGAGCGCGTCCTTTCACGCACACCCCCTCTCTTGCTCGCTCAAACCCCGCCTAAATTGATATATATTTTTGAAGGAGAACGTTTTCAATGGTTCGTATTCGATTTCGCCGCATCGGCATGAGAGGGCAACCCTCGTATCGTATTGTTGCCGCGGACAAAGAAAGCCCGCGTGATGGACGCTTTCTTGAAATTCTTGGCTTTTATAACCCTCGCACTGAGCCGGCTACTGTAACCGTAAAAGAAGATCGTATATTTCACTGGATGAAGAATGGCGCTAAGCCAACAGAATCTGTAGAGCAAGTATTTAAAACAGCTGGTGTCATGGATCGCTGGGAGCGCTTCAAGAAGGGTGAAAATATTGAAGCCCTTTTGAAAGAAGCCGCTGAAGCTGAGGCTGGCCGCAACACAACTGTCAAGACCCGTCGCGATTAACGTAACGTACAGATGCAGATTGTGTGAGAAACACCCCCACTCTGCGCCTAATATTTTATTTGGAGATGCCATGAAGGCTCTCATTGAGTATATTGCAAAATCCCTTGTGGAAAACCCTGATCAGGTAGAAGTGCGTGAAATTCAGAATGGCAATCGTGTACGCCTCGAGTTGAGCGTCGCCAAAGATGATATGGGCCGTGTTATTGGCAAAAATGGTCGAGTTGCGAATTCCATTCGCACTATATTGAGGGTCGCCGCCGAACGCGATGGCAAGCAAGCCACGCTAGATGTTATGGAGCCATGACGACCTCGCAAAACAAAACAGCCACGGCTGGAACAGGCTCGCCGCCCGTTGGCGAGCCTGAATATTTGGTGGTTGGATTTCTAAGGCGTCCGCATGGCCTCAAGGGTGAGGTGCTTATGGATATCCACACAGACTTTCCAGAGAGGCTTAAACCGGGTTCGAAGGTTTTTATTGGTGAACAGTATCAACCGATGATCCTAGCAAGTCGCCGTCAGCATGCGAAGGGCTTGTTAGTTCGTTTTCGTGGATTTAAATCCCCTGATGATGCTGGACTGTATCGTAACACATGGGTTTATGTCCCTACAGCGGACCGACCTGACTTACCTGAAGGTGAGTACTATCATCACCAGTTACTTGGCTTGACTGTGATTACAGACGAAGAACGTGAATTAGGGTTATTAACAGATATTATTGAAACAGGCGCGAATAATGTCTACGTAGTGCGGGATGCAGAAGGAAAAGAAATCTTACTCCCGGCTATTCCCCCGGTCATTCTGAACATCGATCTTGTTGATCGTCAAATGCGCGTACATCTGCTGGACGGATTAATTTAGCTCTCTTTCGGGGGCATCCTTTTTATGGACGAAAATCAGTTTTGGATCGGTTTCACTCTTGTGAAGGGTATCGGCGCAGTACGTTTCCAGCGTCTACTGGAGTATTTCGGTAATGCGGAATCGGCCTGGGTTGCGAATCCATCTGAATTGGCAGAAGCGGGCCTAAGTTCGAAACTGATCGAGCGCTTAATTTCTGTCCGTGATAAAGTAGATCTATCCATTATTTGGGAACAAATCCTATCCAAGGGTATTCAGGTTCTTATTTGGAAGGATGATGATTTCCCCCATCGATTGAAAGAAATCGATCAGCCACCACCGGTACTATACTTGCGTGGAGAATTATTGCCCGAAGATAATTGGGCAGTTGCCATTGTGGGTACACGGCGAGTAACACCATATGGTCGGCAGGTGACTGAGGAGATCGCATCGTATCTAGCCGCAAACGGGATAACAATTGTCAGTGGATTGGCGCGCGGTGTAGATTCGCTCGCACATTCAGCAGCACTAAAGGCGGGTGGACGCACTTTAGCTGTTTTGGGCTCTGGGGTTGACCGTATATATCCTCCTGAGAATCGTCCATTAGTTGAACAGATGCTTGAGCAAGGTGCTGTGTTAAGTGATTATGCCCCTGGTACACCGCCAGAGGCGTCCAATTTTCCACCGCGTAACCGAATCATATCTGGGCTTTCGATGGCGGTGATTGTGATCGAAGCAGGGAAAACGAGCGGCGCGCTGATTACGGCGGAATTCGCGGCTGAACAGGGACGTGAGATTTTTGCAGTACCGGGTAATATTTTTGCGCCACAGAGCAAAGGCACAAATAAGTTGATCCAAAATGGTGCACATCCGCTTCTTAGCGCCAGCGATATTATGCAAATTCTCAACTTGACTCGCCTCGGTCAGCACAAAGCGGCTCGAAAAGCTCTTCCCGCAGATGAGGTTGAATCAAAATTGCTAGATGCGATGGGTGAAGAGCCTTTGCATGTTGATGATATTCTCAATCAGACGAATTTACCTGTTGATAAGGTATCTGCTACACTTGTAATGATGGAATTGAAAGGTTTGGTACGCCAAGTAGGCAATATGCACTACGTAGCAGTACGTGAGGTACAATCGGACTATTCGGTAACCAATGAGTAACTTAGAGCATACATATGCGGTCATTATGGCTGGCGGTGGAGGTACGCGTTTATGGCCTGTATCACGTCGAAGCCATCCTAAACAGATCATCTCGCTTGTTGAAGAGGATTCTCTGTTCCAGAACACTGTTGATCGTTTGGAAGGTCTCTTTCCACCAGATCGAATTCTGGTAGTCACAGTAGCTGAACAAGCCAAACAACTTCAAGCCCAAGCCCCACAAATTCCTGAAAATAACTATTTACTTGAACCAGCCCCTCGCGGTACTGCTTCAGCCATTGGATTAGCTGCTGTAGTGTTACATAAGCGTGACCCCAAATCAATTATGGCCTCTCTACATTCGGATCATTTTATTCGGAATCGTGATCTATTCTATCTGTTGATGCGAGTAGCTGTAGATGTGGCGGAGAAAAAATACCTTGTTACATTGGGAATAACACCTACTTATCCAGCAACAGTTTATGGATATCTCCAACGAGGAGAGCCATTACCCGAAACGTTTGCCTATCCAGCATATAAAGTTAAGCGATTCAGGGAAAAGCCAGATGACAAGCAGGCACGTATGATGTTGGAATCTGGAGATCATTCTTGGAACTCAGGAATGTTTCTTTGGCGAACGGATGCAATTCTGGGTGAATTTTCGCGTCAGATGCCGGATTTGCACGCGGCTCTTACTCAAATTGGAGCTGTTTGGGGGACTGATAAACAGGAGGCTACTCTAACAAGTGTATGGCCAGATTTGCGGAATGAAACGATTGATTATGGTGTGATGGAAAACGCCGAAAAAGTGGCCGTGATACCGGCTGGTGGCATAGAGTGGAGCGATATTGGCAATTGGAACTCGCTCTTTGACGTGTTGATGCCTGATAAAGATGGCAATATTGTCTTTAGCGGGCACCACATCCCGGTTGAGACATCCAGTTCGCTTGTATATGGTAATAATGACGACCGTCTGATCGTCACCATTGGCGTAGATAATTTGATCATTGTGGATACGGGTGATGTGTTGCTCGTTTGCCGCAAGGATCAGGCTGCTAAGGTGGGTAAGGTCGTTGATTTTTTGAAAAAAACAGACAAAAAACATTATACGTAGGAGGAAAGACTTGGAAGCCTACTGCATGAAATGCAAAACCAAACGTGAAGTGCAAAGCCCAGAAGCCACTTTTAATGCGAAAGCCTCACCAGTGACAACTGGTACATGTGGTGTTTGTGGTACGAAACTATACCGAATGGGCAGAACTCCTGAGCACGAAGGTCTAATACCACCGAAGCCAAAGAGTAATCGCAAAGGAAAATTAGTAATAGTGGAGTCACCCGCCAAAGCGAAAACAGTAGGTAGGATTTTAGGGAAAGGATTTACTGTTCGCGCTTCGATAGGGCATGTGCGCGACCTATTACGCTCACAACTATCCGTTGATATAGACAATCATTTCACACCAAAATACCGTGTGCCAAATGAGAAGAGAGAAGTTGTAAAAGAATTAAAGAAATTAGCGAAGAAGGCTGAGGAAATTTACTTGGCTACCGACCTCGACCGTGAAGGCGAAGCAATTGCTTGGCATCTTATGGAAGCAGCCGAAATTGAACCGGATCTGACAAAGCGCGTAGTCTTTCATGAAATCACCGAACCAGCTATTAATGAAGCATTTTCCCATCCTCGTGAGATCAATATGGACCTAGTCAATGCTCAACAGGCGCGTCGTATCTTGGATCGTCTGGTTGGGTATAGCATTAGCCCAATTTTGTGGGAGAAGGTGCGAAGTCGCCTTTCAGCAGGACGTGTCCAATCCGTGGCTCTCAGGCTTGTTGTTGAGAGAGAACGTGAGATCGATGATTTTATCCCGGTCGAATATTGGACGATTGGCGCTGAATTGAAGCCGGAAGGGCTGAAATCTACGTTTATCGCAAAACTGAAGAAAATCCATGGCAAAAAGCCCGAATTGTTCAGCGAAGAGGTGGTCAAGCCTATTCTGATTGATATGGAGACGGCGGAATATTCCATTTCAAAAGTGAAACGTGGCGAACGAAAACGTAGACCGGCTGCTCCGTTTACCACTTCCACCTTGCAACAGGATGCCGCTCGCAAGTTAGGTTTTACTGCAAAACGTACAATGGGGTTGGCGCAAGGATTATACGAAGGTCAAGATGTAGGTGAAGGTGGTGCTACAGGATTGATCACCTACATGCGTACCGATTCGACGAATGTTTCTGCGGTAGCCCAGAAAGATGCTCGCGCATATGTGACAAATAAGTTTGGCGCGGATTTTGTGCCAACAGAGCCACCTCGTTTTAAGACAAAATCGAAGCGTGCTCAAGAGGCACATGAAGCCATTCGACCTACATCTGCAATGCGCGACCCGGAAAAGGTCAAACCTCATCTTGAGCCAGCTATGTATAAATTGTATCGTTTGATATGGCAGCGATTTGTTGCATCGCAAATGGAAGCTGCGATTTATGATACGTTGAAAGTTGATGTTACAGGCAAAACTAGCACTCATGAATATTCGCTGCGCGCATCTGGATCTTCGGTAAAATTCCCTGGTTTTTTGGCACTCTATGAAGAGTCTCAAAGTGAAGTGGACAAGCGGGCTGAAGAAGAAAACGTTCGCATCCCTGAAGGCATAGTAGAAGGACAAAAACAGGAACTGATCCGGCTCATTCCTGAGCAACACTTTACTCAACCTCCGCCGCGTTATTCGGAAGCGTCCCTGGTGCAAGCGCTTGAGGAAAAAGGTATTGGCCGACCATCTACCTATGCGCCCACGCTTTCGACCATCCAGGCGCGTGGGTACGTTGTCCGCGCAGATAAACGCCTTGAACCTACGGAAACCGGTGTATTGGTTAATGAT
Source organism: uncultured Anaerolineaceae bacterium (assembly GCA_964500655.1). Classification (GTDB taxonomy): domain Bacteria; phylum Chloroflexota; class Anaerolineae; order Anaerolineales; family Villigracilaceae; genus JAABUE01. The sequence continues at coordinate 6,325 of CAZCPP010000085.1, forward strand.
TTGATGATGAAATACTTCCCAGAAATCATTGACTATAACTTCACTGCTCGTATGGAAGGTAACTTAGATAGGATCTCTACAGGAGAGGCAGATTGGGTCAATCTCATGCAAGATTTTTACGGACCCTTCGCAAAGAAGGTTGAAAAGGCACAGGAAGATATGCCAATCGTAAAATCCGGGCCGGAGCCAATTGGGCGTGACTGCCCTAAATGTGGGAAGGAACTCGTCATTCGCTATGGTCGTTATGGTAAGTTTATTTCGTGCAGTGGTTTTCCTGAATGTCGTCATACCGAACCGTGGTTGGAAAAAATTGGTGTTACTTGCCCACAAGATGGCGGTGCGATCGTCCAGCGCAAGACACGTAAAGGAAGAACATTCTTTGGGTGCCTTAACTACCCCGAGTGTGATTTCACCTCATGGAAGCGGCCGATTGAACAGCCTTGTCCAAATTGCCAAGGCTTACTAGTTATTGCCAATAAACGCGAAGTACAATGTATTAAATGCAAAGAAACTTTCTTGCAAGATAACGTTATTCCCGAATCTGCCAGATAGGAGATAATTATGCATTTCCTGACAACTGACCTCATTTCAGGCTTTGGCGATAAACTTGCCTACCTCGATCCTGGTTCCGGAAGTTTCCTATTACAATTGTTGATAGCAGCATTATTAGGTGTGGGTGTAGCCTTGCGTGCTTCGTGGGGAAAAATCAAAGGGATTTTTGGGATCAAATCAGAGGTGGATGAGGATGCCGAAGACGAAGAAGAATTCAAAGAATAATCAATCCCTGACTCTCCCCGCTTCATTTCGCGATCCAAGCGGGTTCCTGTTTGCCGACGGCTGGACGTTATACCGACAGGTTAATCCCGTTTATGCTGAAAATTATGATCGATTGATGGAATCTGGCCTATATGACAAATTAGTCAAGGCTGGATTGTTAATTCCGCATCAGGAAATGAAGCAGGCTCCAGCGGGGAGAGAAGCGGCATATAAAATTCTACAGCCAGAGATTATCCCTTTCATTTCATATCCATACGAGTGGTCTTTCAGTCAATATAAAACTGCTGCACTGGCTACATTATCCATTCAAAAACGGGCTCTCAAGGCGGGAATGACGCTCAAGGATGCCAGCGCATACAATATTCAATTTTTGCATGGCAAGCCAGTGTTAATTGATACGCTCTCATTTGAGATGTATCAGGAAGGACAACCTTGGGTTGCGTATAAGCAATTTTGTCAGCATTTTCTTGCGCCACTAGCTCTGATAGCAAAAAAGGATGTGAGATTAAGTCAATTAATGCGTGTGTATATTGATGGGATTCCACTTGATCTAGCAAGCCAGATGTTACCCAATTCAACACGACTAAACTTTGGTCTGCTGACTCATATCCATGTGCATGCGAGTGCACAGAAACGCTATGCAGACGCAGAGATCGCACAAGCAAAAACGCGTAGTAGTATGAGCAAGCGGGCGATGATAGGATTAATCGATAGCTTGCGAACTGCGATTAAAAAATTATCTTGGAAAACCGGTGGAACGGAATGGGGTAACTATTACGATATCACAAATTATTCGAATATTGCTTTTGAGCATAAAAAAGATTTACTTGCAGACTGGGTAGAACAAGTAAAGCCCGAAATTGTATGGGACTTGGGAGCGAATAACGGAGAATTTAGCCGCATTGCTAGTAGCATGGGTATATTCACAATTTCATCTGATATAGATCCGACAGCGGTGGAACAAAACTATCGTAGAGTGAGGCGTGAGGAAGAAAAACATTTATTACCATTGATCCTTGATCTGACTAATCCTAGCCCGGCATTAGGTTGGTCTAATCAAGAACGCGATTCGTTTGTGCAGCGCGGCCCCGTGGATATGGTATTTGCCCTAGCATTGATTCACCATCTTGCAATATCCAACAACGTACCGTTATCAAATATTGCGGAGTTTTTCTCCGCATTAGGTAAGTGGCTAGTGATTGAATTCGTGCCGAAAGTTGATTCACAGGTGCAAAAGCTTCTTAAAAGCCGAGAAGATATTTTTGAGCAGTACACTCAAAGGGATTTTGAGGATGCTTTTGGAGTAATTTTCGATATTCAAGAATCAATCCCGGTGCAAGAATCCGATAGAATAATGTATTTGTTGCAAAAACGTGAATAAATTGTTTCGGTGATACCTTTTAGGGGTGTTTAGTATATAATTGAACCGGTTTGTTCTATACGAAAATCGAAGGGAAGCCGTATGTCTGCATTACTCCAGGTTATTTCAGTGCTATTAAAAAAACCAGCAATTGCAGTCACTTTGGGAGTGGTCATAGGTCTTGCTATTGGCTTGACCATGGGGTGGGGAATTTGGCCGGTAGAATGGACAGATGCCACGCCCGAGGTTTTGCGTGCTGAACTGCAAGAAGATTATATGCGCATGGCAATTGATTCGTTCCGGGTCAATAGCGACCCAAATATGGCAATTCAGCGATATCGGGCTTTAGGACCGAACGCGGCCCAGGTTTTATTAGATATACAGCAAAACCCAGAGAATCTGGATCCTGCAGTCATCTCAAACTTCAGCCAAGTAATACAAACGGCTGTAGGGCCAATTGATCCTGCAGCAACGCCTGCAGAAGAACCATCATCTATGAGCACAATCATTATTGGCGGTTCTGTCATATTAATTCTTGCGGTTGTTGTCGGTGTGATATTTATGTTGCGAAACGTGTTCAGAGTCAGACCACGTGGTGAAGCAACCGCTGCCATGCATGCGGCAGAGGTAACCCGTCAGACCGAGAAAACTGATTTCCAGTCCTTAGGTTTGTCGCCTCCAGTCACGCAAACCATGACCACTTACGTAATAGGTGATGATCTTTACGACGAGTCGTTTAGCATCGATACGCAGGGTGGTGATTTTCTTGGTGAATATGGAGTGGGTGTCTCTGAGACAATAGGTGTTGGCGAACCAAAGAAAGTAACAGCGCTCGAGGTCTGGCTATTTGATAAAAACGATATAAAAACTGCGACCAAAGTACTAATGAGTTCGCATGCTTATAATGATCCCAATTTACGTTCCCGCTTGGAAGCAAAAGGTGAGTTGGTTGTTCTAGAGCCTGAGGCACAAATCATTCTTGAAACCGCGGCACTGCAATTGCTGGTGACAGTAAACGATTTGGAATATGGCGTTGGCCCTTTGCCGCCGGAAAGTTATTTTGAACGGGCGACATTGGAATTGGCGATTTGGCCAAAAGAAGGATAGATCCCGCATTCTAATTTGCATTTAGTGTACAGAATGCGGGATAGACAAGAAAAGGCTGGGTGTTGAACCCAGCCTTTTCTTTTTTCGCATCTTTCTTAAACCCTGTACCTGCTATTGGCTAAAGGACAGATTGGGATGTCAAAAAATTCCTTCAAAAAGCCGCCACACCTGTGCCACAATGAATGTGATTGCAAATCCCATTAAAACAGGAGCCAGTGAAGCTACCCAAGTCCACTTTTTGCTACCGGTCTCTTTGAAGATTGTGTAGATGGTGGTGCTACAAGGATTATGGATCAGGCTAAAGAGCATCAGGTTGACGGCCGTTAACAGTGTCCACCCGCCAGCCTGAAAAAGGTTCATAGTTTCCATGCCGGATTCTAGTTCAAACATCACGCCTGCCCCTTCACCAAGCCCGGAAGCGCCAGTGACCAGAACTGTCAGCATCATGATAGTGGGAATGACGATTTCATTGGCGGGGATGGCAACGATATAGGCCACCAATATCACCCCGTTGAGGCCTAATAGCAAGCCGAAGGGATTAAGGAAATTAATTAGATGCCCAGCGATGCTGGTACCTGCGATATTGATATTCGCACTCAACCACAGAACCGCACCTGCGGGGAGAGCAAATACAATCGCTCGCCACAAAACGATCAGGGTGCGGTCGATAATGGATGTGTAAATGGTTTGCCAAATCCGAGGGGGACGATAAGGTGGTAATTCAAGGCTGAAAGTAGAAACCTCACCTTTGAGCCAGGTTTTTGACAGGAACTTGGATGTCAAAAAGGTTAGTAAAACGCCCAGAAGGGCAATCCCTACTACAGCCAGTGCAGAAACGAAGCCCGCGAAATGGGCTGGCACCAAAGCGCCGATGAAAAGGGATGCGATCAGGATCTGCGTCGGCCAGCGGCCATTGCACAAGGCAAAGTTATTCGTAATGATGGCAATCAATCGTTCGCGGGGGCTGTCAATGATGCGGGTGGCGACCACCCCGGCGGCATTGCAGCCAAACCCCATTGTCATGCTGAGAGCTTGCTTGCCGTGTGCTCCGGCTTTGCGGAACATGTTATCCAGGTTGAAGGCTACTCGAGGAAGATATCCAAAATCCTCTAGCAAGGTAAACAGCGGGAAGAAAATGGCCATTGGAGGCAGCATCACGCTGATGACCCAGGCTGTAGCGAGGTACATGCCATCGATCAAGAAGCCATCCAACCACCAGAGCATGCCGATGCTAGCAGCTAAGGTTTTGAGGAAGGGATGAATTGTATCTAATAGTAGAGTGGCTAGCATTGAGGATGGTACATTAGCCCCGGAGATCGTCAGCCAGAAGACGATCATCAGCAGGATTAGCATCAGTGGGAAGCCCCACACCCGGCTGGTGAGAATTTTATCGAGGGTGCGATCGAAATCGAAACGCGGTTTTTGTTCAGGGCGAGTCACAGCCCGATCAGCAATCTGGGTCGCGTCGGTATAGATTGATTCCATTAATTTTTCATGGAAATCCACGCCTACCTCCCAACGGAGGGATTGAGCGGTGTTCAGAATTTCTTGGGGGGAAGTTGTGCGTGTTGTCATAAGTACTCCGTCTACTGATTACCAATCACTTGCATTTGTGCAGCACGGGCTTTAATATCTCCGTGCGTAAGGTCGCCAAGTTCGCCCTTTTGAAGAGCGTCTGCGATGCGTTCGTCGCCGTCGAGTAGGCGCAGAGCTACCCAGCGAGCGTTGGGTAGCTCGGGGTAGGCAGTTTCAAGTTGCGAAGTTAGCTCACTGACAGCTTTTTTGAGTTCGGGTGAGTCGTATTCCACGCGGTATGGTTTGCCAACTGTTTCGCCTTTGGCGACCTTGTTGATAGCCTGCAAGAGTTCGGGAACTCCCTCGTCCTGTCGCGCCACCATTGGCACAACTGGTACCCCTAAATCTCTTGCCAGTCGTCGCTCGTCAATGTCGAGGCCGTGTCTCCGTGCTTCATCCATCAAGTTCAATGCCACAACTACCCGGTTGGTGATCTCTAAAACTTGCAGGACCAGGTTCAGGTTGCGTTCGAGGCGAGTGGCATCCACAACCACGATGGTCACATCGGGTTGGCCGAATAAGATGAAATCCCGTGCAACTTCCTCGTCCAGGCTGGTCGCCAGGAGAGAGTATGTTCCCGGAAGATCAACCAGCTTGAACTTGGAATCGGCATATTCGAAGCCACCTTCAGCGCGTGTCACGGTTTTCCCAGGCCAATTTCCGGTATGTTGTCTCAGGCCGGTAAGGGAATTGAAAACGGTGCTCTTGCCCGTGTTGGGGTTTCCGGATAGGGCGACCACAAAATCAAAATCGGTCATATCGACACCGAGTTTGTGAAGGGCCGCGGCGTTGTGAACCGGGCAACTGGCACAATCGTCAGCGGATGGTTGTATGTTCTTTGTCATGAATAACTCCTGTTTAGCACTCGCCCATTTCGGGGCAGACGCTAATCATCTTTGCCTGACTCTTACGCAGGGCGATCACCGCACCGCGAACGCGATAGCCTATAGGATCACCGCCAGCGGATTCGATTTCAACTTCGATCATCGTTCCGGGAAGCAGGCCCAGGTCCATTAAGCGGCGGCGTTCGGCCCCGCGAATCCGGGGGGAGAGCGCCACCACTTGCGCTTCTTGACCGGGCTCGAGGTTGGTCAATGGTTCCCCGGGCAGTTCGGCACCTTCAGGTTTTTCTGTTACCTTCACTACGGCGATATTGGCCGCCAGGATTGGAGCCAAAACATGTTCATCATCCCCAGCCCAAAAGCGTACTCTTTGGGGCGATGTTTCCAATAAGCGAACCTCTTGCCCGACGTGTAAACCTTCGGCCACAAGTTGAGCGTAGATGGCTTCAGGTTCATCTTCCATGTGGATGATACGAGCCGGGGTGTCCAGGTCTAATTGAGTGAGGGCGATGCGATCTTTGGGATAGACCACAGTGCCATCGACCATGGGAATAGGGTCACCGTGAGGATCATGAGTGGGGTTGCCAAGTTGGTAGGCCAACTTCTCCACATCTTCGAGGCTGAGCTGATGTTCCAGTTGGTGGGCTTTGGTATGCCATTCAGATTCATCGTATCCGGTTTCTTCTGCCAGATAGCGCTCATAGATGCGGTGGGCGCGAATGATTCGCAATGCGTACTCGCGGCCAGCGGTGGTAAGCTTGAATGCTGCTCCCTGCATCTCGATGAGATCATGTGTTTCGAGGTTGGAGATTATGTCAGCCGCTTGATTGGTGCTGATGTTTAAAGCACCAGCCAGGCTTTCCAAAGAAGGTTTTCCTCCGTGCGTTTCGCGGCTTTGAATATGCTTGAGTGCATCTTCGGTGAGGACCCGCTCGGTCATCTCTTTTGTTCGTTTCCAGCGCCAGTACAGGCCTCGTTCGGGCCAGAAAACGAAGGCGCCTGTGGCTACGAGTGCTGTGGCGATGGCTAAAGAAAGCAAGGGATCAGGCATTAAACACCTCCAGATAAAATATTATCGTTCATGGGTATCTCAAATTTAATTCTACAAAAATATTATTAGTAATTGCTGGGCCAATCACATATTCACTTTTGTCTAACTTAATGGTTAAGTTTCCATCAAAGGGGGAGTGGGTGATGATTTCAATCTTTGCACCTGGAACAAGGCCAAGTTCATCAAGATGGCGTAATAGATCGGGATCGTTAGCGTTCACACGGATTATGGTAGCAGCTTGTTCAGGGCGTAGAGATGAAAGCGATGTGCTGCCATCTTCTGGCATTTTCAAGTCAGCGCCTGGGATTGGTTCCCCGTGTGGGTCACGGGAGGGATGACCGAGGGCAGCTGCGATGCGCGCTTCGAAATCTTCCGAAATAACATGTTCAAGACGGCACGCCTCCTCATGAACTTCGTCCCAGGTGTAGCCAAGTGTTTCAACCAACCAGGTTTCGAGCAGACGGTGATGGCGGATGATTTCCAGTGCAAAGCGTTTTCCTTCATCCGTAAGTGTTGCACCCTGATGTTTGCGATAATTTACAAGCGGGGGATTGGCTGCAGCCAATTTTTGAACCATGCCAGTGACCGAGGCAGGTGCTATCTTCAGACGAGCGGCGAGATCGTTGGTGCTAGCGGGTGAGCCACCTTCACTTAGCTCGAAGATGTGTTTCAGGTAGTCTTGAATGGATTGGGTAATGATATCATTAATCATGATGGCTAATCAATAATTTAGGTATACCTAAATTATTGTAGCAAAAAAAGTGAGCGGAGTCAAGAAATTATTCAACCTCCTGTAGGAGTGCGGCTGTTAACCAAGTACCCGGACAACACGGTAATGGTTGATGAAATTACTGTATGCGAAAGGAAATTTCATCAATCAAAAACATCTTTTTCGGGCACAAGCGGTTTTAGGTAAGTGCCCCGAACGGGGTATCGTGTCCAGGCAAGGGGCGTTCTTGATGTTTGTTTACTGATTTGTGCCCAAGAGTTTGCTGTCACTGTCTTGATTATTAAGATAGTTACTGCACGCTTTGTTACTAGAATGTAATGGTTGGGGCGTGGCGGGTGGTATCCTGA
>CAZCPP010000086.1:0-14093 GCA_964500655.1 uncultured Anaerolineaceae bacterium
CCGGTTGGAAATTACGGGCCTGGCAAGGTTGGAGAAGAGGGAACTACAGTTGATTTACCTGGGAACCCCGGTAATTCGAACATTTCTAGTGAGGAGGTTGGAGAAATGACTAAAGAAGATGCTGAAGCTTTAGAAAAAGAATTGCAAGATGAGGTTCTTGACAACCTGGCTATTGCCGGTGTCATAAGAGCGAATACCATCGACGGCGATCAGCCCATGCCCTACACCGGTTCAGGTAGTTGGGGAGAGAAACCCGAGCCTGCTACTGTCGGCGGCCCGGGTGGAGACAGCGGCAACTTTACACCCATTGTCTCAGTGGACGGAAAAGTCGTCTGGGGAGGCGGCGACACGAATGTATATGTAGGCTATGGCTCCAGCGGCAACAGCACCTTCAGCCCTGACGGTTCCAGTGAACCAGATGATTCCGGCAAATTCCATGGCGGGCTATTTGGAAGCGGGGATCGCCCCAACAATCCGGATGATCCGGATTATTACACCCCTAATGAGTTAAACACCGCCTTGAAGGCTAAATAAAATTCCAATTGTTTTGCTACTAAGGAATCTAAAAAGCTGAGTGGACTTTTCACTCAGCTTTTTGAATCTCAATGTAGCTTATTCCCCATGCTCCCAGGCGGCGCAGGTCTCCCGGCTGGCATTGGCCGCGTCAAAATCTCCCAACTCGTCCAACAAAGCTGCCCGGTCACACCACACCCAGGCGTGGGGGATGTGGTCTTCATCTGGAACTGTGGCTATGGCCCTGTCTATGGCTTCCAAAGCGCCATAGCGATCGCCCGCTCCCCATAATTCCCCGGCCATGCCCATACACTCGTCAAATGTGGAGCAGGATGTACCCCCAGAAAAATATGTGGCCGCATAGACCAGGGCAGCGATGACGACAACACCGATCAAAATAAAAACTATTGATCTTGACCTCAAACGCGCCAGCCCGGCAGTGCTGGGTTTACTTTTCTTACTCCTGATCGTGGACTTCGCCGGTGCATCAGGTAAAGGTGGTGCAGTCTCAGGTTTGGTAGCCACTCGGGTTTCGGTAACAGGTTCTTCGTCCGGTTGTGAAGCGGGTAGGTCCGTTACCTTTGCCAGAGTATCTACTCCCATAGCCTCGGTTGGTAAGTTGGCCCGATCCGCTTTCCCATCCATTTGCATGGTCGGTAAGGAGGCAACTGAACGCTTGCCCCCAGTATCGACTGCATTCAGCTTGGCGATCAGTTCAGGTGTCAGAGCCGTTTCGAGAGCCTGGTACAAAGCCTCAGCGTTCTTGTAGCGGTCTTTACGATCCTTTTCTAAAGTCTTGTTGATGACCTTTTCTATAGATCTGGGTAACTCAGGACGCAAGTCAGACAGTTGGGGCAAGCGTTCATGGATGTGTTTATGGATCACTGCCAAAGGCGTTTCAGAAGCGAATGGTGCTTTTCCGGTCAGCATTTCGAATAAAACGATTCCAAGCGAATAAATGTCGCTAGCGAAATCCAGATCCAGTCCCTGGCCTTGTTCTGGTGACATATAAGTAGGAGTGCCTATCAACGCACCCGTGGCGGTAAATTGAGTGGAGCTCATCATGCGTGCGATGCCGAAATCCGTCAAAAAGGCATTTCCGTTAGAATCTAACAAAATATTCGAAGGTTTTATATCGCGGTGCAGGATATCTTGTTGGTGAGCATAATCCAGCGCCTGGCCAATCTGTCGCAGGATTGATAGCACCTGCTGCACGGGAATAAAAGTATTGGCTTTTGAGGCTTCAACCAGTTTTTCTTGCAGAGTACCACTATCGACGTACTCCATGACCATATAATAGAGTTCATCTTCCGCAGAGAAATCATGGATCTGGACGATTTGTGCATGACGCAAACCTGCCACAGCCCTGGCTTCGCGTTCAAAGCTGGCCAGGAAATCTTCCCCTTCAATTAAATGCGGATGAAGTATTTTGATGGTGACAAAACGGTCTAGCTTGGCGTGATAAGCTTTGTAAACCTCTGCCATACCACCCCGTCCAAGGCGTTCTTTGATTTGGTAATTCCCCAAGGTTTTACCAGATAGGTTTGCCATGCGCGCGCCTCCTCATCTCAGCCATGTGAAACAATCCAATCTCATTTTACACCCAAAAAAAGTTCAGGGCTGATATTGCTGGATGCCCGCTATATCCACCTGTGCTAATAGCTCAAACATGTTTTTTTTAAGAACAGGGTGCTCTAAGTTAGGCGCAACGTCTACCAAGGGGACCAGTACAAAAGCGCGTTCATACAAACGCGGATGCGGGATGACCAGCGGCGGCGTATTTAATATGAGATCATCGTAAAACAAAATATCCAGATCGATTAAGCGCGGCCCCCAGCGGATGGATTTCTCGCGTCCCGACTTAGCTTCAATCTGCTTCAAATGCTCGAGCAGTGCTTCTGGCTCCAAATCTGTTTCCGCCTTGATGACCATGTTCAAGAAGGGGGGCTGTTCTTCAACTCCCCAGGGCGGCGTCTCATAGATATGTGACTCAGCCAGCACAATGACTTCCGGCTGCAAAGTTTGGATTGCCAAACGCAGGTTGTTGAGCCTTTCACCCAGATTGGTGCCTAAAGCAATGTAGATTGTGTGAGCCATGGGTTGATTATATTTCAGAAAAGTATGAGGTGAAAACTCGCGCTTGTTTTCACAATTGAACTGTGCTACTATTCTCTTAGAAATTCTAAGATCATTTCAAGGCTTAGTCATCTTAATTCGATAGAACTCTTCAGGCCTTGAATCCACGATAGCGAAAACAGGTTTCAACTGTTTTCGCCGTTTTTTATTGCATATTCAAGTGGTATTGAAGATGAGAAAATGAACATGGGACAGAAACAAGTTGGGTGGGGCTTTTGGGCTTGGTGGACGGGATTAACAATTCTGGGTGGATTGGCTGGTCACTACATTTCTGATGCCTTGGGTTTTGGGTTTGAACAAGGAATCTACTCGGCTATGCTTGGAAGTGGTGTTTACGCTTTGTTTATTAGTGCTGCTCAATGGATTGTTTTGCGCCGACTATTTTCTGGCTCTAGATGGTGGTTGCTTGCGGGAGCCCTTGGACGCGCTTTTGGTGCGATGGTTGGTTGGATAACTGTCATGTACGTCAGCATCCAAATTGATCTCAAAGATGACGTCTTTTGGTATGCTCTCTTTTTTATGCGTGGTACAGTTTTGGGCATCTCTGAATGGATTGTTTTGAAACAATGGCGAACTAGAGCAGGTTTGTGGATACTCACCAGTGCAGTTGTTTGGACGCTTGGCCCCTTTTTGGCAAGTATGCTTGTCAATCTTGTCAACCCCACAACAACTATAGGAACGTTTCTTAATGTGATTCTAACGACTGCTGGAGTAGGTACAATCACTGGCGCTGTAATGGTTTGGATATCGCGAAAACCAGTACCAGCATTAGAGAAAAATGAAGTTGGCCGTTTTACCTTTCTGTCTGCTCTGGTTTGGGCGCTGAGTTGGGGAGTTTCTTGGGCAGTTGGATGGAGCATTGTCCGCTATATAGGTTTGGGTTATAGCCATGTAGTGGGGGGGGACTACGGTGGTTTGGTAGGTGGGATAATTGCTGGCCTGATTGGTGGGATTGGGACAGCCATTGTCATTAAACGAGCAAAACTCTCGAATAGCCTAAAAACTTACCATATTGTTCTTTTTGCTTTGGGTTGGAGTGTTTTTGTATTTTATGATTGGTTAGATGGGTTTGTTGTCGCCTCGGTTGTGGGAACGCCAATTCAATCCGGAATTGGCGGCCCATTGAGCGGAGTTTTAGGAGGTGTCCTCACTGCTATTATTCTTTGGTGGGCCGTACGGACTCTCAACTGGAAACAACTCCTTTTGATTGCGGGCGGTTGGGCGACGGGCTTTTCCTTGGCAGGTCTAATATCCTGGACAACAGGTTTTGAAATTGCTAGAATCTATGTATTTGGTCCTTTCTGGGGAGATGACCCTGGAATCACTGGTCTAATATTACTAACGATTGTAAGTACCCTTTGTGGTGCCATTGCCGGATGGATTGGTGGATTTGCCACATTCAAGCAATTTGAAACTACGCTATCGCAGAAGGATGAAGTTAGCGTAGAGTAATAAAAGGAGAATAAATTCATGGCACAAGCAGGAATTCACGGTATGGTAGGGATGGCAATCCGAAAATGGACGCCGGCTCGAAAATGGCTCATGTTGGGTATTGTATTGGGCAACCTCCTTCCAGATGCCGACAATATAGCTGTAGCGGTAGCAACTGTCATGGGCAGATCGACCGAAGGATTACATCGCACATTCACGCATAGCTTGTTCTTCATCGCAACCATTATCCTGATATTTTATGGCATAGCCTGGTCATCAAAACGCACTGACTGGGGTAACCTGGGACTGGGACTAGGAATCGGTGTATTGATGCACATCCTGTTGGATTTGCTGATTTGGTTCAACGGTGTAGAAATCCTTTGGCCATTACCTTCCTGGATTAATCTGTGGGGAAATGTCACCCCACCTGTGTGGTGGAGCAAACTAATGGATCCGGTCGAAAATTTGTCTTTCGCACTATTTTTCGTTTTGCTTGCATCGACCGCCCAAAAACGAAAAACAAACAGTGCCTATCTCCCTAAACTGCGTATCTGGATTTGGGTACAGGGCATCCTTTTTCTCGTATTCTTGGTGATGGCCTACACCGTGGAAAAGGGTTTTATAACTGTTTTTGGGGCAATGTACCTGCTATCGCTTGGGTTGGCCTTTGGGGTCACCATACGAATGCGTGAAACGGTGGAAGCAATCGCATAATAAATAACAATTTTACAGAAGCAAACCGAGAGAGCAATTGCGACCGGGTTGCTTTTTCTCTGCGTCGTTTATACAAGGAGGTTTACAATGGAAGCGTTACAAGCTTGGGGAATCCAATTAATTCAGAGTTTTCAGCTAATGAGTCCGGCACTCGATCCCTTTATGGATTTCTTCACATTTTTGGGCAAGATCGAGTTTTACATGCTACTAATTACATTCCTGTATTGGATCGTGGATGCTCGCTTAGGCTTTCGTGTGTTAATGGTGCTTCTGTCTACTGATATTTTAGGGATGGCTTTCAAGCACCTGTTTCGCCAACCTCGCCCCTATTGGATTAGCGATGTAAAGCATATGGGTCATATCGAAACATCTTACGGAATACCCTCCACTCATGCCAGTGATTCGCTTTCTGTCTGGGCCTATTTGGCCTATCAGTTGAGAAAGCGCTGGTTGTGGATCATGGTGATTGCAGTCATCTTGTTGATCAGTTTCTCGCGTATGTATCTGGGCGTGCATTTTCCACATGATATCGGCGGTGGCTGGGTCATCGGGTTGGTGGTTCTCATCTTTTTTATCAAATTTGAAAAGGGAATCGCGGACTGGTTAAACACTCGATCAAATAACTTCCAAATCGGGCTTGGATTTGCCATCTCGATGGTATTCATCGTCATTGGGTTGATCGTCAATGCCATTGTCGCACCAAATACAGATTCTGAGAGTTGGGCACATCTATCCACAGAGGCCAGATCCTTAACATTCTATTTCACCCTGGCTGGGGCCCTTTTTGGGGCGGTGGCCGGATATGTTTTAGCAAAATCCGCGGCTCAATTTCAAACCCAGGGTTCCTGGCTCCAGAAACTGGGTAGATACCTGCTCGGCATAGTTGGTGTATTCATTGCGATGTATGGTCTCGATATCCTATTTAGCCTGATAGCGACTGATGAAACCGTTCTCGGCTATGTCTTGCGCTATTTACGGTATGGGGCTACAACATTTTGGGTCATGCTTGGCGCGCCATGGGTGTTTTTAAAGCTGAATTTAGCAAAACAAAATTAACCCACAGCGTTACTTTTTTAGCGGCCAGGTTTTAATATTAATATTGAGATTAGTTGTTGATCTTTTGAAATCAATGAATTCGGAGGAGATATCATGAAAAGCAGAGTTCGGACTTGGGTTTTCGTTGGCAGCATGCTGTTAGCCATCTTGGCTGGGTTAGAACAGTTAAAAGGAGATTGGGCCGTTTGGGTTCTTGCTGTCCTTGGTCTATTTGTCGGGTTTCTAAATGTCTCAAAACTTGAGATCAGTGGATTTCTTATCTCGGCAATTGCCTTACGCCTTTCCGCTGGAGCGATAGATGTTATCCCGGAAATCGGAGGGGCAATCACAAATATCCTGGCAAATGTGGTCATTTTCACATCCGCATTATTGCTGCTTGTCGCCGTGAAGGAGATCTATATAGGCAAAGATCTAAAAGATTATCGCGTCTGGGTGCTTCTGGCAGGCATCCTGCTCGCTGTGCTAGTCGCAACGGGTTTGTTCGGAACTGAAATCGGTTGGCCAACCTGGGTGCTCGCCTCGATTGGCGTGATTGTAGGCCTGTTAAGTGTTTTCAATAAAGTAATCAGCAAGGAAGAATCCGGCAGATTCGTTTTATCCGCTATTGCCTTGCAGTTGTCGGCAAGTGCGATAGACAATATTCCCTTAGTCGGAGATTTTCTCTCAGCGTTCTTCACTAACATCGTGATTCTAATTTCTGCCGCGCTGTTGGTTATTTCTTTCGTAGCTACATTTCGCGCTCTGGACGAAATCGAATAATCAATTGTTTCTTGAGTAAATAGAAAGCAAAGTGCCCCAGCAATAACTTGCCAGGGCACTTTTTGGTGTTAAGTGCTGAAAGAAAAGCATTGTTTTTAGCGGCAAAAAACTGTACCATAGATAAATGGGAATAACCTGATGAGCCCTGGAATATTTGCAATTTTGGTAATACTCATTATTGCTGTGCTAGCAATTGTACTGGTAGCATGGTTTTATTCGCGTCCTTCCAAATCTACACCAGCCGAGATGGAAGCCAAAACACAACCCATCGTGCAAAGCTTATACTCAGCTATTCTCAGGAAACGATCTTTAATAATTCGTCAAAATGATGGACGCTATAAAGTGGTAAATCAAGGCTATTCTGAGAGAGTTGTCGATCTGCGGGGGGAAGTCGATGGCTGGCAATCCCTGCCGAAACAACCGGTCACCGAATCCCTGGCCAGTGCGGTTGAAATCGCACAGAAATGGGTTCACACAGATGGTTAACTTCGAACCTCCCGCAGCCAATAGTTACGGGAGGTTCATGCAAGGGGGGAAATGGGATTAGACAAGGTAATCTGTCTTGTTAATCACCTTGCCACTGCTTATTGCAAAAAATCTCGCACTTGCTTGTACTATATGGCTCGAAATCGACGGGGATTGGTTTGATTACTTACGCAGCACTCCGCAATTCTTTTCTTCAACACCGATCCACAAGTGCCCGGGTAACACCGGCTGATACGGCCGCACTTTGATCCCGCGGGCGTTGTCCGCGGGACCTGCAGCCTTCTCCTTTTTCTTCTCCAGCATACTCGGATGGATGAGACACAGGTTCGGCTCGTGCCCATACTTCTTGCGATAGTAATCTACAGCCCGCTCGATCTTTGCTGCCAGCGCGGTTTTAGGATCATTATCGAACCACAACATGCCAGTATTCACTTCACACCTTCTTTCTAAACATGCGGTATCCAGAACTTGAGCCACTCATCGTCTTCTCGCAGGGCAAACTGCAAGCCAGCCTGCAGGTGACGTAAGCTCGAGCCAAGAATGCCTGTCAACTTGTCGGCAACGTGATCATCCCGGATCTGGCCGAAGAAACGTGTGCGGAAGGCCTCCAACCAGTCTGCAACCTGCGAGACCCGTTGGGCATTCATCGTGATGAGCGGCCACACCCGCCTGGATGGGCCACGTAAGAGCAACCAGCGCAGGGTCTGACGAGCATCAAAGTCAAGATCGTTCATGCTCTCCAGATCATCGACCAACAGCAGAATGGACTGCTGCCCCACCTTGTTGGCATGTGCCCAACCGGAGAGCGAGCTCAGATAGTCAACTGTGGAATCATGATAGGTGGGGAAGATACCCACACAATGCTCACGATCCTTCAAATGCCCCCATTCATCGGGGTAATTGGTGATGACACCGAATTGCACATCACTCGGTGTGTGCATCTCAGAAGCAGCCTGGGCAGTCATCTGCAGCAGGTTTGTCTTGCCTACACCCGGATCGGCTGCAATCAACAGCGGACCCGGATGTGGATCGTGCAGGTTGAGCAATACAGGTAGTCCATCTGATGCGAGCCCCAGGAGCAACGCTTCTCGTGGTAGGGGACCAAGCTCAGAGATCGAATCCGCCAGGGAAGGGGCAGCAGGCACAGGTTTGGCCTGAGCCGTTGCGATCTCGGGCTGCAGTTCGGTCAGGGCTTCGAGCATCAGGGAGAAGTTGCGCAAGGATGTATCCATAGGGAGTTACCAATATATTATTAGAACGAATGTTCTAATAATACCTCCACTCCCACCCCCTGTCAAGATGAAAACCACAATTTAATCAATCTTGCAAAAATAGTTGCTTGATTCTCAATCTGACCTGGCTTACACTTGATGAAAGTCCCCAAACAAAAGGAGCATAGCAATCATATGCAAATATTGATCCCTGTTATTATTGTTGGTCTAATCAGCGGCGTAGCGGTGGGATTACAAAGTCCACTCGCCAGTATGATCACCCAGCGACTCGGAATGCTGGAAAGTATCTTCATTATTCATATTGGAGGCACGCTAGTCGCCCTAATTCCAATCATCTTCTTAAGAGGAGGTAATTTAGGGAATTGGCGCAGCCTGCCCTGGTATGCTCTGGTTGCAGGCACAATGGGCCTAATCGTTGTTGGCGGGGTAAGCTTCATGATTCCACGTATCGGCGTGGCCGCTTCGATCACTCTTATTATTGCCGGGCAACTGGTAATCAGCTCCGCACTGGATCACTATGGCTTGCTCGGGGTTCATATCCGCCTTCTCGATTGGCAGCGCAGCCTGGGCTTGCTGATCGTTTTCCTCGGCGCCTGGATGACGGTCAGATAATCATAAGACTCTTTTGCCAGCGTAGATTAACATTCCCACATAGAAGATGGCCTTCATCAATATGGAGGCCTATTTTCATTAATATGGAGGCCTATTTTCATTCTCTCTTTTTTATAGAATGTGTTTCTTTCCAAAGACTGTATCCCGCACTTAGTTGTGCACCGAAAAAAAAGATTATTCCACTCAGATAGACCCAGGCTAAAAAAACGATGATGGTTGAAAATGAACCATATACTAAATTGGATGCCGATAAGTAGCGCGAAGTGAAATGGAGGAAAATGCGCTTGGCAAGCTCCCATAATATTCCACAGGCGATGGCCCCCGGCCATACTTCTCTCCAAACAGGTCGATTATGTGGCACAAAACGATATAACAACCCAAATAAGAAGCTGCTGATTACAATTGAAACCAGAGGTGTAATAATTGTATATGCTTGAGATACAAATGCGGGTATAAAGTGATCAATAATTGGGATGATCGTTGTAGCGATAAAAATTGTGGGTAAGATGATCAGGCTGATGCCAATTACAAATAAAAGCGACATGCTCCGATAACGCCACCCGGTCCGGACTTCCCTGCTGCTCCAAACCGAATCCAGTGCGCGCGCCATTATGCTGAATAGCGTTGAACTCGACCAGATCAGAACCAGTGAAGCGAGTTGCGTGACTGAACTACGAGCCTGAATGATACGTTCAAAATTCTTTCCGAGCAGTTGCGACAATCCGGGAATAATGAACTCCAATTGGGTAACCAGTTTGCTTTCAACCCAAAGTGGATCAAACCAAAAGCTGGAAATTGCTACAATTAGCAGGATAAGTGGGAAGAGTGAGAAAAGCGCAAAAAACGCGATCCCAGCTGATGCCAGGGTAGTGTCAATTTTGAGGGTTTGCTTTAGCGCTTGTAACCAAATTTTGGCGTGGTCTTTAATATTTACTGCCGAATGCATGACTGAAATTGTATCACCGCATATATCTTCTTAATAAACAAACAGAGATCGCTGAGCGATCTCTGTCCATCTCTGGTACATATTTAAGTTATGCTCTGACTTGCTTAACTACTTCGAGCACTTCAGGCAAATCAATACCCAACTCTTTCAACTTCTCCGTCGTTGGGACACTGTTGCCGTCCCAGCCGCGGCGTTTGTAGACCGCATCCAGCAATAGTTCGTATTGAGCTTCGCGGTACTCGCGTAGGGCTTTCATCTTCTCTTTTGTAGACATACCCGTCGGATCGACTTCCACCAGTTTTAGTAATTGCTCATCATAACGTTCCTGGCGGGATTCGTACTCTGTCACTGTGACGGGACCCATCGCCCGGTAGGGAGGATAGTCATGTTCTCGACCCACGCGACCCATACGCATGGCAAAGACTTTCTGGAAGTTGTAGACACGTTCGGATTGGTCCAGTAGTGTTTGTGCCGTGGTCGGGATACCAGTCACGCCTTCGTGAATCCAGGTGTAATTTTCAACGTGTTCTTCCACCTTGGCCGGCTCGGCGGTTTCTTTGTTGTTCTCGGGTGAAATGTCATTCCAGGGTAACTTGCACAATCCGTGCAGGCTGAACCAGGTGCGCCACATTGGGAAGTAGTGTAGCGCTTCAGCCTTGTCTTCAAATGTCGGCAGCAGGTTTTGGACCTGATCCATGAAAATGAGCCAGGCTTCATCATGCTGGGGTCCTTTGGTTGCCAAGCCATAACCGCCCTGTTGGGCAAGGGATTCTTTCGTGCCGTA
The DNA here is from genome assembly GCA_964500655.1 of uncultured Anaerolineaceae bacterium. Lineage (GTDB taxonomy): Bacteria > Chloroflexota > Anaerolineae > Anaerolineales > Villigracilaceae > JAABUE01. Next base: position 10,670 of record CAZCPP010000086.1, read on the forward strand.
TTCGGAGATTTCCATGCCTTTGATCTCCATGCCGATGTCGTGCAAGAAGTCTGGGTCGGCTCCGAATTCTTTTTCAAAATATTCCTTCATGTAACGCACACCCTGGCCAACGATAACTCCAAAGCCTTCACCTGCCGCCATCTGATGTAGCAATTCCAGCGCAGCGGTGCCCTTGCCAAAGTTGAGCTCCAGGCCGCCGGTATGTTCTTTCGTGATCTGGCCTTCCTCGTAGCACTCCATCGCAAAGGCCACACTGTTGGCAAACGAGATGCTGTCCACGCCGTAGGTGTCACAGTAAAAATTCAACTCGAGTACTTTCTGAGCATCGAAATTGCCGATGTTTGAGCCTAGACCAGCGGCGTTCTCGTACTCTGGACCATCTACCAGAACCTTGGAGCCGGCATAGGGTCCGGTTTGAATCGGGAAGTGGTCCACGCCGTGGGAGCAGGACATGGTGCATCCCAACCAGCATCCATCCGGAACGCCCTGGGTGAAGTGTTCCATCCAGACCTTCGAATCGATCTTGGGTGTGTCGGGATGCGAGCCGTAGCGGAAATTGTGCGTGGGCAGCAGGTCAAAGTGATCCATGACCTCAACAATAGTGGTCGTACCGACCTTACGCATCTGGTTTTGCACGTCATCCAGGTCAGCGATCTCTTTGTTGATTCGGTGCCCAGCCTTGCGAATGAGCGGCATATCGGCAACACCGTTCAGGTCGCCGCGCATGTTACTGAACTTGATCACAATGCCTTTGATTTTCTTATCACGGAAGACGCGCCCGGAACCGCCACGTCCAGCCTGCTTGAGGCGGATTTCTTTGCGGCGAATATCGTACCATGTTGAGTTGATGAGCGCATAGCGGATGTGTTCGGCAGCCTGCCCGGCAGAGAGCACCGAGATACCGCGCTTGGCTTTTTCATCGCCCTCGCCGTACATGTCGGTGAGCACGTTTCCAAGCAGGTGTGAGTCGACATCTTCCAACGGTGCGGTCTCAATCAAGACCCGGCCTGTGTCGCCATCAATGAAGATGACCACATCTTCAGCTGCTTTGCCCTGAATTTCAAGCGCGTCGAAGCCTGCAAATTTCAAGAATGGGGAAAAATAACCACCGACATTTGAATCGATCACATTCTCTGTCAGTGGGCCGATCGTTACAACCGTGGCTTTGCCTGAGCCAGGATAAGCAGTAATGCCGCAAATTGGCCCATTTGCGATGACTAGTTCATTCTCAGGGTAGTCCCATTTGGTTTCGGGTACAACTGCATCCCAGAGCAATTTTAGAGCGAAGCCGCGCCCGCCTGTGAAAACGTCCTTCATCTGTTGGGTGACCGGTTTCTCGGCAAATGTGTTGTCAGTCAGATTGATGTAGAGCGTGCGGTTGGAATAACCGCGCTCGACCGGTTTAAGTTCATACGTGAATTCGCCCAGTAATTCGTGAGCTGTTTTCATTTCTTCGAGGGTTGGGGATAAGGTCATAGACTTGATCTCCTTAAAGAGTGTTCAAACAAGAGGATTATCGCATTTCTTATTATCCCAATTGCGGAGTGGGTTGTCTACTGACTAAATTCACCTTTTGAGGGAATAAATCACACTAAAATTATCTTGTTATTTTGTCATTGCGAGGAGCGTAGCGACGAAGCAATCTCCTAATAATCTGGATACTCTCGTTCTATGATGTCATTGCGAACCCCGCCCAACCCTGGTACATTTCATCCCATGCCAACTGAAAAAGAAGTCTACGAAGCACACGCCGAACAATACGCGCGCCTGATTCAACGTGAAGATTATCAGGGCAACATCATGCGAGAGATCCAGAAAATCATTACGCTGGCTGATATTGATGTAGTTGAACTGGGTGCGGGCACAGGTCGCCTGACCCGTCTGCTGGCGCCATATATGCACTCGATCAAAGCCTTTGATACTTCCGAGCGTATGTTGAAAATTGCTGAGAAATCCCTGCGTGAGACGAGCCTGACCAACTGGCAGATTGAAGTGGCCGACCATCGTCAGATTCCAATTGAAGATGCCAGTGCAGATTTGGTCATCTCGGGTTGGAGTTTTTTCTATCTGGCCGTGTGGGGTGAAGACAAATGGAAATCTGCGCTAGATGCAGGCTTGAACGAAATCCAGCGAATATTGCGGCCAAGCGGCAAAATCATTATTCTCGAGACATTAGGCACCGGCAACAAGAAACCGAATCCGCCGGAGCATTTGGGCAAGTACTACGATTGGCTATCGGAATCAGGTTTCGAGCGCGGCTGGATGCACACCGATTATCGATTCGAATCCCTTGAAGAGGCGGTTGAATTGTCTACCTTCTTCTTCGGTGAGAAGATGGGGGAGAAGGTTCAGCAACACAAATGGATTATCCTGCCGGAGTGTACGGGCATTTGGTGGAAGAACGGGTAAAATCTAGGTATGTTTGATCTCAGCAACTGTCACTTCGCTTTTCTGGACCTGGAAACCACTGGCCTTTCGCCCTGGTTTGGGGATCGCATTTGCGAGGTGGGGATCGTTCTGACCGAGGGAAAACGCATCAAAGAGACATATGAGACCCTGGTAAATCCTGGACGTGAACTATCGCCTGCAGCAGCCAGCACCAACGGTCTGACGGATGCCGAGCTTGCTACCGCGCCTTCTTTTATAGAGGTTGCTGACGATGTATCCACACGCCTGCAAGATGTGGTGGTGGTCTGTCATAATGCCGAGTTCGACTTGCAATTCCTGGATAGCGAATTCCGCCGCCTTGAGCAGGAAGTACAGATGCCCAACCTGATTGATACGCTGACAATCGCTCGCGAACGCTTCGACATGCCTTCAAACACGCTGCTTTCGGTAGCTGAAGCCTTTCACGTTCCAATGGACGTATCTCATCGCGCGCTGGCCGATGCGCTCACCTGCCGCGGTATTTTCTTTGGCCTGCTAGATGCTATCCAACCGCCGGGTGGGGCACTGGATGGATTTATTGGCATCTACAACTCCCCTGCCTGGTCGAAAGACAGCATTCAACTGCCAACTGAACTGAACGAGGCAATCCAGAGCGGAAAGCGTCTGCACATTACTTACATAGATGGCAAAGGGATACGAAGTAAACGCTGGATTACCCCCTATCAAGTGATCGGCTTATCGGATTATCTTTATTTACACGCGCATTGTCATCTACGGAATGCCGAGCGTAGCTTCCGCCTGGATCGGGTGATCGAGATCAATATCGAGGTGTAGGATTATCTTTCTCAACACCTAAAAACGAAAATATTCAATAATCACACACGTACTTCATCTAAATATTAAATACCTTTCACTTTTGATATTAATGTAATTGACGCAGAATATGTGTATAATAATTAGTAGGTGTGTGATAATTTAGACAATGAAGTAAATGAAACAATAGACATAGTGAAAAGATAGTGCATCATAAGGGTCA
>CAZCPP010000087.1:0-13787 GCA_964500655.1 uncultured Anaerolineaceae bacterium
GCATTAAATTGCATAGCCTCTATCCAACAATTGATGTTTGCTAAGCTACTAGTGGTAAAATTTCAATTAGATGCAAACTTCATTTTTCTTCATCTCCCTCAAAAACGTAACCAGTTCCACGAATGCTAACAATATGGTCAGCCAATGCGGGGAAGGCTTCCAACTTGTGGCGTAATCGACTAACTAGTGGTCTAAGAATTTCCGGGGCTTCTCTTTGCGAGGTATCATACCCTTGCACCAGTAATACAAGCTCCCGATGAGCAAAAACTTTGCCTTGATTTGCCAGCAGGATGCGTAAGAGGCGACCTTCTGCTGGAGTAAGATTGACCAATGTTTCATTTTGTTTTATCTGACGTCTTGAAAGATCAATTTCTGTTCCATCATCCAAAGTAAGCGAATCTAGCATCTCTCCCGAATCTGGTAAATCAATTCCACTACTTTTTGCCTCCATTCTGGCTGCGCGCCTATCTAGACCTTTTTTAACACTGGCAACTATTTGTGCGGGGGGAGCTGGCTTTTGTAAATAATCATGGATGCGCAAACGCAAAGCCTGAATCGCTGTCTCTGTAGAAGCATGAGCGGTAAGTAACACAATCTCTGTATCGGGGGCAAGCTGGTTAACTACTTGGACAACTTCGAGACCATCCATACCCGGCATCCGCAAATCAACAATCATTAAATCTACATGATGGGTTCGCACATGCTCAACAGCAGCTTGCCCATTCGAGATCGAGATTACAGAATACCCTTCCAAACGCAAAATATCGGTTAGAGATTTTCGTGCAACCGGTTCGTCATCGACAATAAGAATACTGAACTTCATTCTTCACCTCCGATCGGTAAATAAATGCGGAAGCAGGCACCGGGTCCGTTATTAGACGCGAGCTCTATTGTTCCACCATGCGCAGTAATAATATTGTAACTGACAGTTAAACCCAATCCAGTGCCACCATCTTTTGTGCTGTAAAAAGGTTCAAATATGTGTGGAATCCGATCATCTGGAATGCCCGGGCCGTTATCTTGAACAAGTAACTCCACGCCGTCTTTCACTGCCCGGGCAGTGATTTGAACGTTGCCTCCATCTGGATTTGCGTCAACTGAGTTTAAAATCATATTTATCAATACTTGCTGGATTTGGGTTCCGACTGCAATTATTTTAGGTAACTTTTTGTCCAAATCTAGTTGTACTTGAACATTTTGCTTTTCTAGTTGTTTTGACATTAAATTCAGTACATATTGAAGAATATCCCGAAGATCCACTTCTGTAGGTTTGACTGCGCCAGGACGATAAAAATCCAGCATTTTCTGCACAGTGGACATTAAGCGATTTAATTCAGTTTTTGCCAATTCAAAATACTCTGTGCGTTGCTCTTCAGACATGTCCTCTCGCCCGGCTAGGTGCAAGCAGTTTTGAACTGACTGCAAAGGATTGTTAACCTCATGGGCGATCGACACGGAAAGACGTCCAGCGGTTGCCATTTTTTCTGCCCGAAGTAACGCTTGTTGTGATTCTTCCACTTGCTTCACATATTCTCGCAGTTCAGCATACAAACGAGCATTTTCAAGGGCTATTGCAGATTGATTTGAAAGTATCAAAAACATCTCCAGATCAGCTTCACGAAATGGAGGGGCATCTTTATCACGACCAGCAAAAATGGCACTGTTTGTGTTTATTCTCTTAATAGGAACAATCATAGCTGCCCCTAAGTCTAGTTTTTCCAACTGCGGACTAAATTCCTTTAAGCCTGGGCCACTTGTATTCATCAACAATGGATCTTCAAGATTTTCAAAACTTTTCAGAAAAGTTGCCTCTGACTTGTTTCGAGAGGAATCTGGCGCTTTAGTAGTCCCTGAAAGCAAACATAGTTCAAGGTCATCTTCAATTTGATAATACCCGAAATGTTCACAGTGTAAGTGCCCTTGGATCGCGTCTCTTATCAAGTCTAACAACTGGTCTGGTCGTGTTTCCGAAAGCAAGGACTCTGTAACATTAAATAACGGGCGTAAAGCCTGGATCCGTGCTGAATCTCGTTTTTTCTCACTGTCAAGTAACGCCTGTTTGACTGTATCAACCAATTCAGATCCTTGTTCAAACGGCTTCAACAATAATCCGTCTACACCTTGCCTAAGTGCTTGAATGGCTGTTTCTACTGTACCAAAGCCTGTCATCACTAACACCGCGATCTCAGGTTGAATTTTCTTGGCTTGGCTGATTACCTCGAACCCATCTACATCTGGCATCCGAATATCAACCAAGAGCAAGTTGACATGATTTGCGTGTAAGTGTTCATATGCTGGAGTAGCCTCGGTGAACGCAAATACTTCATATCCAGCACGCTTCAGCAATCGTGTGCACAGCATAGTAATAGCTGGCTCATCATCAAGCACTAAGATTTGTTCGTCCATAATCTCATCAATATGGTAACCAGACCGTAAAGCTTGTCCCGTTACCTAATTCACTTTCTACATCAATCTCGCCACCATGATCAGAAACAATACCATAAGTGACAGACAATCCAAGGCCGGTACCACCTTCTTCTGATCGAGTTGTAAAAAATGGTTCAAAAATCCGATCTCGGTCTTCAGAAGAGATACCATCACCCGAATCGGTAATCGTAGCTGTAACCCATCTACGACCTGCTCGCTGACGCTTCCCAGTCTGAATTGACAACTGCCCTCCAGACGGCATGGCTTGTAAGGCATTGTGAAGTAGGTTCAGGAACACTTGCTTCATTTGGTTGCGGTCTACAGACACCCAGGGAAGACTTTTATTTAAAGCTATATCTATCCCAATTCCGCTGGTGTGCATTAAGTGTTTTGTTAATGATAAAGCATCGTTCAAAAGTTCATTCATATCTACACGTGTACGCTCGCTTTCGCTACTTCGCGAAAAATCAAGCAAGCGGCGGACCACGTCTCGTGCTCGTCGGGCTTCCTTTAAGACCAAACCAAGATCAACACGGCTCTCGCTATCGTCAGGTAAATCATCCAATACTAGTTCGGTGAAACCCGTTACTGTGGTGAGCGGATTGTTTAATTCATGGGCGATACCAGCCGCCATCTCACCAACTGCTGCAAGTTTTTCGGCTTGGATCAGTTTTCGCTCAGCTTCCATCTGAGCTTCAATCCTGGTTTGTAATTCCTGTTGAGTTCGCCTCAACTGACGGACAGATTCCTGTGATCGTTGAAATTGATCTGCGTTTGTGATCACACTGGATAAAATCCCAGCTAATGATTCTAAGGCTCTAAAATCATTTTTCCCGAATGCGTTTTTTGAGCTGCTTTCTATGTCCATCAAACCAATCACGCGCTCGCCTGCTTTTAATGGTACACACAATTCAGATCCAGCATTCCAACCTTCAAGCGCATGATATAAGTCAGAAGCGGTTACGTCATTCACCAGAATACTTTCGCCTGTGTTCAAAACGTGTCTCGTAATACCACCTTTTTCGTTATCTGCAAGGAAAGCAAATTCGGAGAGTAAGAAATCTGCTGAAGGCGCTTGGGAACCTCCCACCCCACACTCAGTAGCTCGTCTATTTTCGTTAACCAGTAAGATTACAGCAAACTCATATCCGAAATACTGAACTAGTAATTTCGCGGTGATCTGAATAACTTTCTGTTTATCCATAAGACCAATTACTTCTTCCACCACCTCATGGATCAAACCCAAATTTCGGGCCCGCGCTTCGGCTTCCACACGCAAACGTCTGTATTCAAGCAGGCCTGCCAGATGCCCAGCGATAACCGTGCTTAAATGTGTATCGTATACAGAAAACTCTTCTGCTCTGGATTCTAGAGTCAGCAAACCATTTGTTCGACCGCGGTACCTTAAAGGTACCACCATCATCTCCTGTGAAGACTCTGAATCAAAGTATGCTTCCCAATTCCCTTCCCGACTAAGGTGAGCGATTTGGCTACCCTTAAACCACTTCTCCAAAGGGTGTCCTATCAAACCGGTATTAGCCATTGTCAGCTTTCCGTCATCATTATGGTATTCACGTACCATGAGCTTGAGTTCATCAGTAGAAATAAGGTAAAGGCTACTGTTTTCAGTTTGGAATGCACGGGCTAATAAGGCAAATACTCGTCGAGCGATCTGCTCAATATTCTGACCTGAAGAAACGGTAAGCACAAAGTCATTCAGCATTGCCAATCGCCGTAGATGGCTGCCCAGTTCGGTAAAGGTAATGATCACTTCAACAGAAGCCGCAGATCGATCAACTAATGCTACAAGCTGTTGCCATTCTTTATCAGTAAATGCCCGCAAACGCCACAATGCAATCATTCCGATCAAACGCTGACCAACTACTATGGGAACACACCCCCAAGAACCCGTCGTTGCTTTGAGCCCAATATGGGGAATATCTTTCCAACCAATTTTGTCACGCTGGAAGTGCAAACCTGTTTGCGATTCGCTGATCTTGCGTAAAACCTTATTTGAATCCATGCTCAGTGAAACACCATTACACTGTGGAGTCCGCCAGTTAGATTGAATATTTAAAGAGTCACCCCGTCGGACAGCAAACCAGGCTCCCTGACAAGGAACCTGTTGGGCGATCGAAGCAAGCATTTTGTCTAGTGCAGCAGGCAGATCATATGGGACCCCCTCTTGAATCGCTGGAACAAGCGTATCCGTTACAACGGATGAGACTTCAGGTTCTTTCGCTTCAGGTTCAGATAATGTGTTTGCTACCAGTTTCCATATTCGCTGCGTCACTCCAGTTTGTTCGCTCCCGCCTACCAAGAGAACTCCAATACTACCTCCGATTGGATATGCGAACAAACGCTCACAGCCGATTTCTAATCCCTTGGGAACTGCACGCGAGCGACTTGAACGACTACCTAAGGCTCCACATAGCCAAGAGTCTACCGAATTGGTTTCCAGGTAGTCAATCAGTCTTGATTTTCGTGCTTTGGATAATCGATACGCATTCTGAAAATTCCATTGCCCTACCTTCCGCCCTAAATGCACGACCCAGGATGCTCCCGTGATTAAGGTGGCTTCTTTTAAACGATAATTGATTCCATTTTTTTGCTCTGCCATCAATAATATTATACAGCAGGAGCTACAATTGCGAGAATGGTACAATTGCTGCGCTTTATGGAAAAATCCTTGACCATAATCGGTGGCGGTTTAGCTGGTAGTGAAGCAGCTTGGCAGGCGGCACAACAAGGCATAATAATTAATCTATACGAAATGCGTCCTGAAATTGATACAGGAGCTCATCAATCCTCCGATTTGGCTGAATTAGTTTGCTCGAACTCACTTGGTTCAAATCTTCCCGACCGTGCATCTGGCGTTCTTAAAAATGAATTGCGACGCTTTGGCTCCATGCTGCTTGAGTGCGCAGAAACAACCGCTCTACCTGCAGGTGCCGCTTTGGCAGTAGACCGTAATATATTTGCCCGTACTGTGACCGAACGGATACAAACTCATCCATTAATTAAGATTATTAGGCAAGAAGTTACCAGCATCCCCGAATCTCCGGCGATTATAGCCACTGGCCCGCTCACATCACCAAGTCTTTCTAGCTCATTAGCCAAGCTGAGTGGTGAAGAGCATCTGTATTTTTTTGATGCAATTTCTCCTATCGTTAATTTCAATTCAATTAATATGGAAATTGCCTTCCGCGCTTCACGCTATGGTAAGGGTGAGCAAGATGAAGGCGATTACATCAATTGTCCCTTTAATCAAGCAGAATACGAAACCTTCATCAGCGCTCTCATGGAAGCTGAGCGGATAAAATTACGCTCCTTCGAAGATGCTATCCGAAAGGGTGTCAAAGCTGGAGCACACCATTTCTTCGAAGGTTGTTTACCAGTTGAGATCATCGCCGAGCGTGGACTGGACTCATTGGCTTTTGGCCCAATGCGGCCTGTGGGTTTAACTGATCCACGCACTGGAAAACGTCCATATGCCGTGGTGCAGTTGCGTCAAGATAATTTGGCCGGCAATTTATTTAACCTAGTCGGTTTTCAAACCAACCTAAAATTTACAGAACAACAACGCGTATTACGCCTGATTCCTGGTTTGAAGAATGCTGAATTCGAGCGTTACGGACAAATGCATAGGAACACCTTCCTTGCCAGCCCAAAATTATTGCTACCAATCCTTCAATATAAGGAACGAGAAAATCTGTTTTTCGCTGGACAGATCACTGGCGTGGAAGGGTACATAGGCAACATCGCAACTGGCATGCTGGCGGGTCTCAATGCCGCTCGCTGGCTTAAAAATCAACCCCTACTTACTCTCCCGTCAACCACCATGTTAGGAGCTTTGACTCATTACGTCACTCACGCCGACATGAAAGATTTCCAACCTATGAAGGCCAATTTTGGAATTTTGCCTCCTTTAGAGCAGATCAATAATAAAAAGATGGGCAAGCGCGAGCGTGGAAAAGCACATGCCGAGCGAGCCATGGTGGATTTAGAGGCATACTTATCAAGATCTAAGAATTAAAGCATACAGATAGGCGAAATCGGGGATGGCTTTGATTTAATACGATGAGAAAAAAAAACATATCAATTTACCTGACAGGAATCGGTATACTACTTATCGTTATCACGTCTTGGTATGGGTTTGCATTTCTCAGCCCTACTGAAATTGAAAACTTTAACGGGCAGCGTGCTCTTGCTGACGTGGAATCACAGGTCGCCTTCGGCCCACGTACGCCTGGATCCACTGGGCATGCTCAAGCTCTGGATTGGATGCGTGCGGAACTATCCTCTGCGGGCTGGGAGACACGAATACAATCTGCTGAGATGCTGGGTCATCCGATTCAAAATGTGATTGCTTATCGAGTAAATACACAACCAAAAATAATCATTGCAGCACATTATGACACACGCTTGGTTGCCGATAAAGATCTTGATCCAACTAAACAGAGCCAGCCGGTACCTGGTGGAAATGATGGTGCATCTGGTGTAGCAGTATTACTTGAACTAGCTCGTGTGCTACCACAAGATACACTCCCTCTTTGGTTAGTTTTTTTTGACGCAGAGGACAATGGTCGTATCACGGGTTGGGATTGGATTTTAGGATCTCAAGCTTTTGTCGCTAAGTTGAGTTATCGACCAGAGGCTGTAGTAATCGTGGACATGATCGGCGATGCCGACCTAAACATTTATAAGGAACGTTCATCAAATCAGGAATTAACAGATGAGATTTGGGCCCTTGCGGCTGAACTTGGATACGAACAATACTTCATACCAGAGCACAAATACTCGATACTGGATGACCATACACCGTTTCTAAATATTGGTATTTCAGCTATCGACATCATCGATTTTGATTACCAATACTGGCATACGACACATGATACAGCTGATAAAGTATCTGCCAAGAGTCTTGAGATTGTCGGAAAAACTTTGCAAAGATGGGTCATGGAGCGAAGCAATCAACCCTAAAAGTTTGCCAAAAATCGAGAGAAAGCGTAAACTATACCCATGAGTGCACAGGCACTACTTTCAAGTATTCGGAGCACCTGGGTGCATAGAGTTACCCATAGCATGGCTCGTGGCGCGGATGTCCGTGTCAATTTTGCGAAGGAATTAGAGCAGTTCTTCTCGCTGTTAGAGCAAGCGGTTGTAACAGGCGACCCTGCTTGGTTAAATTCTATCCTTGCCGATTGGGTAGCGTCTCCCACACAGTCAGACCTGGAGCAGGGCAATAACAATGTCGCCATGCTACTTAGCAAAATGATCGAGGTAACCAATGAAGTAGCTCGTGAAACATTAACGGAATCCGAAGCATTCGACTTGCTGACAGCATTAATTCCCATTTACACTTACTGTCTGGATAAAGCTGCACGGCTTGAAATGGAAACCCGCATCACATATATTTCAAATGAGTTGATGAACGTGCAGCAGCAATTAGAGCAACTTGACCGTACAAAATCCAGTTTTGTTTCAGTCGCTGCTCACGAACTAAAAACTCCTCTTACATTAATTGAAGGTTATACATCTATGATGCGGGATATGTTGGATGTATCCGGGCAGAACCAGTTTGATAGTTTACTCATTGGCATGAACAAAGGCGTTGACCGGTTACATGAGATTATCAACGATATGATTGATGTATCTGTGATCGATAATGACCTACTTGCGCTCAGCTTCCAGCAGGTTACTGTACAGCATATCTTGAAATTGTTACAGATTGAACTTGAGGATTCGATTCAAGACCGCAAACAAACTTTGAGGGTAAAAAAGTTTTCCGGTATCGACACCTGGTTGTATGCAGATAACGAGCGCCTTTTTCAGGCTTTACGCAATGTGCTTGTAAACGCTATTAAGTACACTCCAGATGGCGGCAAGATTGGCATTGATGGACGTACACTGCCTGGCTTCATTGAAGTACTTGTGACTGATACTGGTATCGGCGTTGCCCCCGAAAATCAAACCGCTATCTTTGAAAAGTTCGCCCAACTTGGGCATGCCAATTTACACTCAAGTGGGAAAACAAAATTCAAAGGCGGTGGACCGGGACTAGGCTTACCAATCGCACGCGGAATAATCGAAGCACATGGCGGCACGATTTGGGTAGAATCTGATGGCTATGATGAAGAGAAGTGTCCCGGAGCCACTTTTCACATTCTGATTCCTATTAGAACTGAAGAGGCTGATGCAAAAGTAGATAAACTATTTCCACATAAAGCTGATACTAAAGAAGAACTATATGGTCAAGAGAATTCCTGAACCCACAACACCACCTAAAGAACGTACCTTCTTGGTAGGGGTGGACTTGTTTCGGCAGCCTGGATCATTGAGTCTGGACGATTCCCTAACCGAATTAACTCTTCTATCTAAAACTGCCGGATTGGATGTGGTTGGCGAAATAACACAGAAATTAAAGCATCCACACGTAGAAACATATATCGGTCCTGGCAAAGTAGAGGAACTTAAGGCCTTGGCAGAGGATAGTCTGACTCAAGTGGTTATCTTTGATGACGAACTATCCCCTCGCCACCAGCGAGAACTCGAAAAGGCATTAGGTGCAAATATGCGTGTTATGGACCGAACGTCGTTAATCCTCGACATATTCGCCCAACACGCTAGCACCAGCGAAGGTATGCTTCAAGTTGAGCTGGCTCAGTACGAGTACTACCTACCACGTCTGACGCGGCAATGGACTCACTTGGCACGCCAGGCAGGTGGTGGCGCTGGTCGTGGAGGTACGAGCGGCGTTGGGCTTCGTGGACCTGGCGAAACACAGTTAGAAGTAGATCGCCGCCAAATTGGAAAACGCATCGCCCACTTGAAAAAACAAATTGAAAAAGTGCGTGCCCACCGTGAACGCTATCGAGCAAAACGAAAACGCGCTCGCTTACCAACGGTGGCTCTTGTCGGTTACACGAATGCTGGAAAATCCACTTTATTAAACCAAATGGCTAAAGCAGACGTGTATGTGGCCAACAAACTATTTGCAACGCTAGATCCTACTACACGCCGTGTTGAATTACCTGGAGGCTACCAAGCGTTATTTACCGACACGGTTGGATTCATCCAAAAACTGCCCACTACATTAGTTGAAGCTTTTCATGCCACATTGGAAGAAATTGCTGAAGCGGATTTGTTGTTGCACTTGGTCGATATATCGCACCCGAATGCGCTCAATCAATTTGAATCCGTGCAGCAAACTCTGCAAGAGATCGGCGCTGGGCACATTCCCGCTATCACAGCATTGAACAAAATTGACCGCTTGAAACAACCAAAACAAGCCCAAGAAACTCTAGAAAGCTATCCCAAAGCGGTAGCAATTTCAGGCCTGAAAGGAAGCGGTCTACCAGATCTGCTAGGTCTTATCCAACAAGAATTGTATGAAACTTACACACCTATCGACGTGCACCTACCCTATCAGCAGGGTGCGCTGATCTCGACTTTCCACGAAATGGGACGGGTGGAATTCATCGAACACGAGCGTGGCGGTGTTCATATGCAGGGGCGTATCCCAGGAAGATTATTAGCACAATTCGCTCCCTGGTTAAATTCTAGAAATAAAGGTGCCAAACAATCTGAAAATGCCATTTCGGTTGAGGAGGAAAACCTATGATCTCTAAATTGCTTGATTGGTTCTCTGAGTATTTAGCCCATCGTAAGGGACTATTGCCGCTGGTCGGGATCGCAATGATTATCCTTAATTACTTCCTTCCATGGTTGATAACCTCTGAGCATCGACTGTATTGGCTATCTGCCAGTAACCTGTTCCTTCACTTAGGTATGATCGTTGCTATCTTCGGCATGATGCTGGCAAGGGCGTTGTAAGAATGCAGAACGATATTCAAGTTACATAGATTGATGTTCCAACGCAAGCGCCCAAAGAAATTATTTGACAAGAAGAAAGGCGCGCGTTTGCCAATTGGTTTGATAGGAATCACCCTTTTAGCATTGCTCCTCTTCCTCATACCAACTTACACTTTAGAAGATATCGTATTCCCAGCTAGCTTAACCCCCCAATCCATACAAATCACTACAGCCTCCCCTGCTCCACCTCCTACCTATACCCCTGAGCCTTTGCCCACCGGCCTGCATGGTGGACGCGTCATCTTCACTTGCACACGTGGCGATTTCAATCATCTCTGCATGGTCAATCAGGACGGTTCTGGCTTGTTACGTCTTACCGATGCCTTCGCCAACGACTACTATCCATCTTTCTCTCCACTAGGTGGCGCGATCGCTTTCGCCTCAAACCGGTCCCTAGGCACTTTTGACCTGTATTTCATGGTGCTCAGCACTTCTTCCCTGATTGAATTGACCGACGAAATTGGCAACGCCTTCTCTCCTGATTTCTCTCCCGATGGCGAACGCTTGGTATTTGCAAATCGAAATGAACGCGGGCAGACATCTCTCTACATTGTAGATAGTACCGGTGAAAACCAACGAATACTATTTGAAGGACCCAATTTCGCCGGGCCGACCAGCATCGTCGGAGCAGCTTGGTCACCAAATGGAAAATCGATCGTCTTCGCGATGGCTACAACTGAATTATTTGAATACGAAATATTTCTCATCAACGCAGATGGAAACGATCCACCTCAACAACTGACCACAGGCTTGCTTGGCATTACCGGAAGTTTGGACTGGTCCCCAGATAGTCGTTACCTGCTTATCTCTGCTGGGCCACCTGGCGATAAAGACATTTTCAAATTAGACTTACAGGCAAACATCATCACTCGCCTCACCCACGGTGGAAATAACAACGCCCCAGCTTTTTCCCCAGACGGAGAGTACATCGCCTATAACTCTTTGCGGAATAATGGTCAGGCTGACATCTTCATCATGCACACGGATGGGAGTGAAGAGCGCCAACTCACTTCCCATCCTGAACCAGATTGGCAACCTCAGTGGGAGCCTTAGATTGCTGATATGAAGAAATCCGAGTCATGTAACTCGGATTTCTTCATAAATTTTGAGAATTCAACTCCCGCTGATGATGTTTTTGAGTATATCACCACCGAGGCCAGCAGCACCTTTTTGTTCACCACCAGATTCTTTGAAGGTGATGCCACGCTTGATGCGATCCACCAAGCGAGAGAAGGGCAGGCTTTGTAAATAGACCTTGCCAGGTCCGGTCATTTTTGCCAAGAATAACCCTTCACCACCGAAGAGCGCATTCGTAAAACCACCCACGAACTGGATGTCATAATCCACAGTCGTTGCAAAGGCTACCAGGCAGCCCGTGTCCACACGTAGGGTCTCGCCCGCAGCCAGTTCCTTTTCAATCACCGTCCCACCGGCATGGACAAACACCATCCCATCACCTGTCAGACGTTGGAGAATAAAACCTTCACCGCCAAAAAATCCTGCGCCCAACCGCTTTGTAAAGGCTACTTCAATTTCGGTTCCGCGCGCCGCGCAAAGGAACGAATCCTTCTGGCATAAAACCTGACCGCTGAATTGGTCCAGGTCAAAAGCCACGATCTTTCCCGGATATGGAGCTGCAAAGGCTACTCGTTTTTTACCCTGCGCATTATTCATGAAGGTCGTAATGAAAAAACTCTCTCCAGTGAATATGCGTTTAAACCCGGAAAACATGTCACCACCCATACCGGTTTGCATTTCAATACCGTCTTCCATGTAAGTCATCGTCCCGGCTTCAGCGCGTACGCCTTCACCCAGATCGAGCTCGACTTCAACTAATTGCAAGTCATCACCATGAATTTGATAGTCAATTACATCTGCCATTGTTTCACCTCCATAACTTTGTTAATCATTTTCATTACTACACCAAAGTATTTCAACTCTCACTAATTATCGTTTATTTACCAATTACATGAACCTGCAAATCAGGGCTAATCACCGTCGGATTTACTGAAACAACTGAAAGTAGAGACGATACTTCGGTCACCTTTGGTGAAAAATCGCTTACAACGGGAGAAATAGAAAGTATTGAACGGGGATCGAGAGGGGTAACCGGATCAGAATCAGATCCAACAAAACCATCTGAGTTGATCTTGGCAAACAAGAAATCGCCTGCAGGATCGATCAACCTTGTCACTCCAGCCATCACATACCCATTGCCCACAGGCTTTATCTCTTCGATTTCATCGAGCCCAGCCCCACCAAATATTCTCGACCATAAGAATTTGCCATTCCTATCAAACTTGACGATTAGAACATCGCCTCCTTTTTCCGGGATTGTAAGTTTGCCTCCAGCAATAAACCCATCACTCGTCTCATTCATGGTCCAGCCCACATCCTCACCCGGGCCGTCGACCATTGTGCTCCAAACCAACTCACCTTGAGGTGTAAGTTTAACGCCAAATAAAGCACCATTGCCTTTTGCTCCGAAAGAAGATGTTTTATCCCCAAAGGCGAAACCGCCATCCTTGGTTACACGAATACCATCCCAATTAATTCCCTCTCCTCGAAGGCCACCAATTGTCTTCCCCCAAAGTACGTTTCCATCTAGGTCAATTTTTATCAAACCAGCGTCGGCTTCGCCTGCACCGAAAGACCAAGTCGTTCCACCGAAAATATAGCCGTCGCTGATTGCTGCAATACCACTGCCGACATCATCTTCAATACCGCCATAAGCTTTGGCCCAGGCGAGTTCCCCGTTTGGCTTCAGCTTCACCACAAGAAGGTCTTGCTTTCCAGCTCCATAGGAGTCCGTGTCTCCTACCGTGATAAACCCATCACCGGTTTCCAGAGTTGTCATGCCCCCGTCACCACCAATCCCTCCGATGGCCTTGCTCCACTCAAAATCTCCGTTGACATTCAATTTTACAATTAAGATGTCAGTTCGCCCCGCCCCGAATGATTTTGTCGTACCTGTCAACAAGAATCCCTGGTCAGAGGTTTGCTGAACGGAATAGCTACCGCGCTCATCATCCACACCACCAATCGTCCTGCTCCAAATTACTTCACCGCTATGATTAATTTTGATTGCCAGAAAATCGTGAGATCCATCCAGATTTCCGCCCCCATTTCCATGCCCATAAGATGAGGTCATGCCAACAACGACAAACCCATCGTCAGTTACACAAAAGGAAGGCGCATAATCACGTCCCTCACCGCCAATGGACAATATCCAATAATCATCATATGCAGGTTGTTGTGGCTCCTGAATTTTGTTCTTTTCAACATTGCTTGGAGTAGGAGCAGTTGTCGGCAAAGTACACGAGGTGAAAAGGAGTATCAGGGGAAGCCACAAGAATATTATCAAAGCACGGATGCTTTTTTCATTTACCATGGCTTTTTCCTGTCATCTAATTTTGGCTGTAGGTATTTATACTAGCTACCGGACAGTTTGCTTTCATCTATAGATGCAAAGTGAAATATTGAAG